>JAZQYS010000183.1:0-5847 GCA_045633645.1 Victivallaceae bacterium
GTCTGATACGGACAGTTCCGCAGACATCCGCTGTTGGCGAGCATACAGAGTTTTTTGCCGTTATCCTTGCAGAATTTGCTGAAAAATTCCACAGTCTCCAAATCGCGCTGCAAGTCGCGGCGGATGTAAAAACTGTCGAATTTGTCAAATAAATACCCCATGGCAGTCGTGGAGTCTATCCGCATATTGACAGAGGCACGGACTTCAATTTCAGGGAAAAACTTTTTGACTGCGGCAGCGGCAAAGGGCGTTGTTGTCGTAACGATTTCGGGCATGAGATCATTTTTGCCCAGGTGGTCTATCGTTGTAAGGATTTTGCGTTCAAATTTTTCAGAAACGGCGTATCTTCCGTAACAGTTGCCGTTGATGAGCAGATCAAGGGAAACGCCCATTTTGCGGATGACGGATAATTCATACTCCGTCTGAGCAATTTTATCCGGCAGGCAATCGCTTTCGGGACGTCCCGAGGCGATACCCGGATAGGAAAAATAAACCTCGCCCACGGCGGGCAGATAATCTTTGATCAAGTCAGAAAAAAGTTCTCCGACGGCGACACATTGATAACCGGCTGCGAATTTCATAAAATCACTCTCCCCAGACGTTGCGGCGGAAGAACTCCGCGGCTTTAAGGTGACGGGCTATGCGAAAGTTTTCCACATGCGGAAAACTGAATCCAAGCGTAAAACACTCAGGCATGACAAAGGCGATGGAAATGGATTTTCCGTTATCGCGCAAAAAATATTTTTGTTTGAGGACACTATCTTTTGCCTCCTCAAATTTTTTCAGGGAACCCCACATGCCGATACCGTATTCTTCAAAGGGATAATGCTCTTCAAGGTGCCTTGCCTCAAAGGGATTGGCAGCCTGAAGAACGATAGAAGATACAGACACATAGGGCATGAAGTTCCGTTCCGGCGGACGCTGCAGTTCACCGGGACGGTCGGGAGAAACCCTGAAAATGCAGCGGACGCCGCTTCCTGACAACGTGGCCAATGTCACCACATTGTCAGGAAACATTTCCTGCAGTTCCACACAAAAATCAGAAGCGCGTGTTCTTCTTGTGACGGTTTGCTGATTTTCAGCGATTTCCAGAACAGCAGGACCGATTTTGAAACGGTTTGCACTGTCTTTGAGCAGAAATCCCCGGGCGCAGAGGGTGCGGAGCAAGTTGTGCAGAGTCGTTTTTTTGATACCGGTTTCTGCCGCCAGTTCATTGAGCCGCACACCGCTGTTTTTGAGGGAAATGAGTTTGAGCAGATCAAGACTCTTGAGCAGAGATTGGACCAATTCAGAGTGCGGCATTATCAATCGACTCCGTCTTTATCCTGATTTTTGAATTTTGTTCCCGGAGCATATTCGGGTTCTTTGCTCCAATCCACGCTCCAGACGGGACGGCGGCGGAACTTCTGTTTAAAGGTATTCTGCAGAACACCGCGGCTTTCAAGGCTGAGCATGCAGGCGCGGGTACAGCCGCGGGAACCGCAGATGGCTTGTCCTGTTTTGTAGACGGGATAAGGACGCTGGTAAAACGGTGACCAGTCGCCGGGAACACTGTCCTCGTTGCCGGGGGTGTTGAGATAGGGTTCGCTCTGCGGCACGCCTGAGTGTACAATGCCTCTGAAGGCATCATTGCATTTGAGAACGTCAATATCGGACCACTCCACTTCACGTCCGCCGAGTTTGACCTTGACGGTTTTTTCGGTGGAAAAGGCCTGTCCGGGGCAGGCTCTGACACATGCCATGCAGCGGTTGCACAACTGCGGTCCGTCATAAATGGGGTCAGGCTCCAGCTCCACATCGGTCAGAACAATTCCTACACGGCAGCGCGGTCCGAACTGGGGACTTAAAAACATTTTGCTGAAACCGATTTCTCCCAGTCCGCAGAGAAACGCGGCAATGCGCAAGTGGACCATGACGTCGGGCGTCGCCTGTCCGGGACGGACGGGACGGCTGTACTTTTCGTAAGTATCTCCTTTAATGGTAACGGCGCGCCAGTCGCTCTGGTGTCCCATCGGGATTGCTTCATAGCCCTGATCTTCAATGAATTTTGTCAGGTTGATGACAGTCATAGGCATATAGACATAAGTCAAACCGCCGTATCCCATGGCGGAGTAGTTGCTGAAATAGGTTCCTTCTTCAACACCGCGCAGGCTGCCGCGGTCAACACGGAAGACCATACCGATAATGCTTTTGCACTCAGGCATGATCTGTTTGGGATCCAGCTGAATGGGGGCGTCTGCCCATCTTTCAATATTTCCGATACCGACGGCATCGGCACCCAGTTCCAGTGCCTTGCGTTTGACCGCAAGTGCCGCCTCACGCGGATCGCTCAAATCCACGCTGTTGAAATCTCTTGTCATGATTGCCATATTCAATGATTCCTTTTTTTTGTTGTTCATCTATGATGAATGATTTGTTTCCTTTTGGCGTAATATATTGCCGTTTTCCGAGATTGTCAAGAAACAGGAAACAGTTCTTGCAAAATATATTTTGCAGGATTATATTAGTAAAATTACTTACAACAATATTCATCAAAGATGAACGTTTGATAACATGAGGATTGGAAAATTATGAAAAACACCTTTCTGCCGTTGGGAACAAAACGTTTTACCCTTATCGAACTTCTTGTCGTCATTGCCATTATTGCAATTCTGGCGGGAATGTTATTGCCCGCTTTGCAGCAGGCGCGGGAGAGAAGCAAGAGCAGTAACTGCACGAACAATCTGAAACAGATCGGCATGGCGTTCAATCTGTACGGAAATGATTATGATTATTACCCCTGGTACAGTCACTGGTTCCGTTATGATTCGACCAAGGGATCGGTTTATCCTTATCTTACAAACAATAAATCAAACGGTAAAAACAAGCATTTGTACTTTGACTGTCCGACCAGTGAGGGCTACGGTTATTTCGGCAGCGGATACGAATACGGAACCGACTATGCCGTAAATTACAACGGATACTGGGCGGGGGATAAGTGGAATAAACTTTCCTTTGTGCGCCGTCCGTCACGTCTGGTTCTGGCGGTTGATTCCGAACCAAACAGTACGAGCCGCAACTCCTACATGACCTATGCTCCGGGAACTGACAGCGGCAAGGATAGAATTTCCTACCGTCATAACAAATTTACCAATATGCTTTTCTGTGACGGACACACCGATTCTCACGGCAATAATTTTGCCGTAGCTGCGGGTGAAAAAGATTACGATATGTGGTTTGGTAAATAGTTGCGGTGAACAGCATGGAAAACAGCCAAAGAATTGATCCCGTCAAATTCGGTTCAATGGTCAGTGTCAACGACAAGATCGGAATCAGTCATCTTGAACGTTTTGCCGCATACGGACTCGGAAATTATGTCAATCTGAAAATCCACTGGCACCGTGATACACAGGTGACCCGTCCGACGATAGAAAAAGCGGTGAAGTTCTGCGTTGAGAACAAAATATATTTTTCCTTCAGTGAATTTCTTGACCGCTATACTTACATTCCCTGGAAGATTCTGGATACTCTGACCCGTCAGGACTGGATTGAACTGCAGGAGCTTGGCGGAAAATACTGTCTGGGAAATCACTCCATTTGTGAACGCGGCGGCGCCGTTTACTGGCCACTGGGTTACAAACATGACAGTCTGCTGCTTGAACGCGCTGAAAACGTTAAAGCTGCAAGTGAAATTTATATGGCGGGCATCCGCAAGGCTCTGGAAATGGAACACCGTTTCGGACGCAAAAATCTTGAGTGTATTGATTCCAGTTTTTTGCACAAATACCACTTTCAGGCAGGTATGGATGGTGCGGCAATAGAGATGTTTCCGGGAAACTGTGACCGGATGTATCCTGCGGTACGCGGTGCTTCAAGAGCTTACGGCAGAGAAACTTTCGGCGCGGATGTTGCAATGGTCTGGTACGGCGGCGTTGAAAAAGACGAACTCTGGTTCAAACGCTGGCAGATGTCTCTCTATTATGCCTATCTTGCCGGTACGGACTGGATTATTTCTGAAACCGGTGAATTCGGTATGGCAAGTGCTTTCGGGCAGAAACATGATATAGACGGTCCGGTCTGCACCCGTTTCCGGGAAATCATGCAAGATTTTTACCGTTATGCACAAAGCAATCCCCGTCCCTCAAAGGGACCTCTGGTCAAAATCGGTATCGTTCACGGCAGATACGACGGAACCGGCGGTTTGTGGAACAAAGAGGTCTGGGGACAGTATCAGGATGAGAAATGGCTTGAATCGGAAATTGAAAAAAGTTGGGATTTGATTCACATTCTGCAAAAAAAGAATGATTGGTTCGATGCCTGCCGCACCGGTGAAAAAGATTACTCCGGCAATCCGCCGCTGGGACAGTTTGATATCGTTCCTGCCGAAGCTGACGTTGAAGTCATGCAAAAATATTCCTGTCTGTTTTTCGCCGGATGGAACACAATGGATGAGGAACTTTATCAGAAACTGATTGCTTACGTCAAAAACGGC
Organism: Victivallaceae bacterium; assembly: GCA_045633645.1. Taxonomy (GTDB): domain Bacteria; phylum Verrucomicrobiota; class Lentisphaeria; order Victivallales; family Victivallaceae; genus UBA1784. The sequence continues at coordinate 4,472 of JAZQYS010000183.1, forward strand.
GGACATCTTTTTATGACAACAGGACACCTGAACAGGAGCCTTGACCGGGCGGGTGATATTGAACTCTTTAATAACGGAAATTTAGAAGAACTCCTGGGTATAAAGATTACCGGTCCCGGGGAAAAACTCCGCCATGCGGGAATCAAAATCACGCAGCAGAGCCGTATTCCCGGATATCACTACCCCGACTGGACAGAAAATGCCGATCCGAAATGGATGGATACGGTTATCCCGTCATGTAATGTAACTCTCTGCGGCGCGCAGGTTATTGCAAAAGCAGCACAGGTGTTTTCAGCTTATCAGCTTGCCCACGGCAATGTGGCACAAAATGATATTCCGGTAATGACTGAATATGCTCTCGGTAAAGGATTTGCCAGCTGTGTGACTTTGTGGGGTTATCCGGGTAGTACGGGGATCAGGGAATTCTTTGCCGATATCCTCAAATGTATCAACTCCGGAGAAATGACACATCCTGTCAAAGTCTGCACTTCTGATAAAATGCGTTATGCTGTTTACGAAGATGAAGAAAATTATGTTCTCTTTTTCCTCAATACCGACTTTGATCTGCCTCTTGCCGCTAAAGTTTTTTACGGTGATAATGTGCAGTTGATTCAGGTTGAATCTGCTTCAATGGAAAAGGTCATTATCAAAAAATAAAAGGGGCGTATATGAAAAAATTTATTCTGCCGGCTTTATTTGCTGTCATCGGACTCTGCGGAAATGAAATGCAAATCAGCGGTGTCAATAAAAACGCTGAGAAGATTTTAAATTATCCGATTGTTGAACGGGTGACAACTTCTGTTTCAGGTGATTGCAATGCTGTACAAGTTAAAGACGCTTCCGGAAAAATCATCCCGTCCCAATGGGATGACTTGAACGGCAACGGCAAAATCGATCAGGAGGACGAAATTTCTTTTCTTGCTGATCTTGCGCCCGGAGAATTTTCTTTTACCTGCCGTTTTATAAAAAGCAGCGAAAAAATTAAAGCTGTTTCTGCTGTGAAATCTCCTGTTGTGTCAATTGAGAACTCGTTTGTGAAAGTGTCGCAGCACCGGCAGAAACTTCTGCTGCGCAGCTTTTACCTGAAACAGTCGAAACGTTGGGTCCCCGTCGCCGGAGCATTTGTGCTTGAACCGAGAATGGATAACTCCTGGAAATGGAAAAACAGTGATTTTTCTGTGAAAGTTGTTTCCGCTGGTTGCGTCCGTCAGGTGTTGCGTGTGGAACTTGTCAAAAAAGGAATCGAGAACGATAAGACTGTAAAAATCATCAACGATTTGAGCGTATTTTCAGGCAGAAAAGAAATTTTATCGCGTTTGCGTTTTATCAATACGTCACCAAGTCAGCTTGTTCAGATCAATACGGTCAATGCGGGG
>JAZQYS010000184.1:0-2410 GCA_045633645.1 Victivallaceae bacterium
CTTCTCCGGACAACGGTTCCTTGCTCTATCAGAAATATATGACCGAAGTCCGGGATGAAAACGGCAATCTCAGTAAAGTCGATTTCAACATTCCCGAAAACTTCAACTTTGCTTTTGATGTACTGGATTATCTTGCTCAAAAGAATCCCGACAAACTTGCCATGCGCTGGATCTCAAACGCCAAAGAATGCAAGGATCTCACCTTTAAAGATATCTCAGAAAACTCCTCACGCACAGCCAATTTGTTCTACTCTCTCGGCGTCCGCAAGGGCGACAGAGTCATGCTGATTGTGCGCCGCCATTACCAGTTCTGGTATCTTTTGAACGCCTTGCATAAACTCGGCGCCGTCGTCATTCCGGCTCCGGTCCAGCTGCTCGGACACGATATTGAATACCGTATCAATAAAGCAAAAGTCAAATGTGTCGTCTGTACCGCCGGAGACGGTGTCTGCGATGCGGTGGATTCGGTTGCCGCCACAACTCCGACTCTGAAATGGAAATTTGTCGTCAACGGTGAACGTGACGGCTGGATGAATTACGACGCCATGTACGGCAATTTCCCGGCAAATTTTGCAAGACCTGAAAACCTGAAATCCACTGATCCGCTTCTGATTTTCTTCAGCTCCGGCACAACGGGTTATCCCAAGATGGTGGAACACGACCACACCTACCCCATCGGACATATCATGACTGCACGCCATTGGCACAAAGTCGATCCCAACGGAATCCACTTTACCGTTGCCGATACCGGATGGGGCAAAGCACTCTGGGGCAAAATCTACGGTCAGTGGCTCTGCGAAGCGGCCGTCTTTACCTATGACTTTGACCGTTTTCATGCGGCAGATCTGCTGCCGATGTTCAAACAGTACGGAATCACGACCTTCTGCGCACCGCCGACAATCTTCCGTTTTCTGGTGAAAGAAGATTTGACTCAGTATGATTTTTCCACCATCCAGCACGTGACAACTGCCGGAGAGGCCATGCCGCCTGAGGTGAGTGAATCCTTTGCCCGTGTTTCAGGACTGCTCCCGTATGAAGGATTCGGACAGACCGAAACAACCCTTACCATCGGAACACTTGCCAACGTCACACCGCGTCCCGGCAGCATGGGTAAAGCCAATCCGCAGTACGAAGTTGTCCTGCTTGATCCTGACGGCAAACCGGTCGCCGTGGGCGACACCGGAGAAATCTGTATCAAAGCGGAACAGAATGACCATCCCGCCGGACTTTTTGATCAGTATGTGGATAATCTTGAAGACACCCGCAAAGTCTGGCATGACGGCTTCTATCACACCGGAGATCAGGCATGGCAGGATGAAGACGGTTACTTCTGGTATGTCGGCAGAGCTGACGATATCATCAAAACTTCAGGTTACCGTGTCGGTCCCTTTGAGGTTGAAAGCGTCATCATGGAACTGCCCTATGTGTTGGAATGTGCCGTCACCGGAGTTCCCGATGAAGTCCGCGGCAAAGTCATCAAGGCAAGTATCGTTCTGGTCAAAGACAAAACAGGCAGCGATGAACTCAAAAAAGAGATTCAGGAGTATGTCAAAACGCATACCGCCCCCTATAAATATCCCAGAATCGTGGAATTCATGACTGAACTGCCCAAAACTGTCAACGGCAAAATCCGCCGCGCCGCCCTGCGCGATAAGGATAACGCCTGATTTCGGACAGTTTTTCGTAAATTTTCAAAATTTTTTCATATTTTGGCTTGCATTTACAAAAAACGGAACTATATTATGTAAACAAGCCAATGAGGCGTGGTAGCCAATCGGTTAGGCAGCGGTCTGCAAAATCGCTTAGACCGGTTCGACTCCGGTCCACGCCTCCATTTTTTTTGCCCGAATCCGGGCAAAAAAACATGAAACCTTGTAAAGGTTTCGCTTCATGCACCGCCAGGTGCGCTTCATGGCACGAAGTGCCGCTTCATACGCCGAAGGCTTGCTTCATAAAAACTCCCGCAAACGTTTCTATACTTTGACAAACAAAATAACAAACAGTGCCGCTTCATACGCCGAAGGCTTGCTTCATAAAAAACTCCCGCAAACGTTTCTATATCTTAACAAAAGTCTTTTGCGGAAAAAATGGATATTTACGGAGAAAATAATGAGCATTACATGTCTGTTTGATATGGCATCTGGCGGTCTAACTTACATATATGACATATAAAATATATTTTTCAAACAGAACCGGATTGAAATTTCAGGAAGATTACTTTTTCAGCACTTTTTCAAAACGGAAAAATCCGGATGTTTTCACATCTTTGAATTCATTGGTAAGATCGTGGCTCTCTTTGTGGTATTCACAAAAAAAATCCACGATTTTGAAGCCGCATTTATTCAGATAAAAGTGGATATTTCTCCGTTCAAAATAAGGTGTATGCGTTTCCCACAGCACGGCATCCGGA
>JAZQYS010000185.1:0-6698 GCA_045633645.1 Victivallaceae bacterium
TGCTGCTTGTAAAACAGGTGTTTTGTATAACCGCTGCGGCATGCTGTCTTGGTGGGGCGGCGCGTTAAAAACAGACAAAAACGGACAAAAACGGACAAAAACGGATATCGGTGCGCCGCAGAATACGGCTGGTTTCGCCCAACAACAAAATACCCCGCTTTTTTTGAAAGAAAAGGGGAGCGGCAGGGGGAAAGAAAAATTTTTTTCCCGTGAAAAAAAGTTGTCTTTTCCCCTCGCATCCAGCCCCTTTACTCTGATTGAACTGCTTGTAGTCATTGCCATCATCGCTATTTTAGCGGCAATGCTTATGCCTGCCCTGCAAAAGGCGCGTGATACGGCAAAAAAGAGTTCATGCGCCAACAGTTTAAAAAGTCTGGGTAATGTTTTCATGTTCTATCAGGACTCCTACAACGGCTTGTTTCCGACGGACTGGCAGCACGAAACCTACGCAACACCGATGTTTCCGGAGTCAGATACGGGATATGCCCATTCCTGGACAAGTCTGCTTATGGGTTCAGGCTTCATCCCCAAAGCCCCGGCTGAAAAAAACGGTGTGTTATATTGTGCAGCCGTTCCGGAAGTTGTAAAATCAAAGCGCTACACGCATTTCGGCATCAACAGAACGCTTTTTCTTCAGGGACAAAATGCAAGCTACCAGGCAAAAGGCGCCTGGCGTCTGACCTCTGAAAAGAAATTTTTCAAAGTCCCGACAGTCAAAGTTGCCTCCCGTATCGGTCTTGCCGGAGATTGTACAGCTTATCAGATCGACCCGCAAAATACCGATGCAAGCGGATTCGGTCCTGTCGGAACAGATTTTCAACGTCACAACGGCATTATCAATATGCTGTTTGTCGATGCTCATGTTGAAGTTATGTCTTTGCAGCAGATTCCAGCTGCATGGGCTCCCTCGCGTTCATCAAAACCGTGGTTTTATTTTTAATCAGGAAAGATATTTTATGAAAAAAACAATTATTTTTCTGTTTCTGGGAACGATTGTTTCCCTGAGCGCAGCACCGAACCCCAACACCCTCGTGGCAACACCGGGACGGACAGCGGATGTGGAATACGCTCCGCACATCATCAAAGGCAGAGATTACTGGTATCTGCTCAAAGGCATCTGGCACTCTCTTGACGGCGTGAAAGATGAAAAATTCGTCAGAAATGCCGGTATGCTCACAGTCAAATGGCAGTTCAAGTGGCAAAATAATCATCCTGCACGCGTACTGTTTCTCCGTGATTTGAAAATCAACAACAACAAGGCTTTTTCTCTTGAATTTCTCCCCGCAGAAAAAGATACCAAAGTTTACAATCCTGCCTTTCTTCTTGACGCAAGTATGCAGTCGGCAACGGCAATCAGCGGCAGTATCGCCAAAGTTCAGAACCGTTTTGCCCCGGTTGAAACGGCATTATCCATCCGTTTCAAACGCGCTGTACCGTTGAGTTCCATCGCGCTAGCCTACGGCAAGGACCGCAACAAAGGTATCGGCAAAGTCCGTTATTTCAGCGGAGACAGAGAACTTATCCCCGTTTCCGTCAAAGATGAAAACGGTGTTCTGAGAACCACATTCCGCAATACGGGCAAACTCTCTGAAATGCAAATTGTCTGCAATTCTTCCGTTCCCCGGCTGGTCTTGGATGATTTTGAAGAGGAATTCCGTGACAGACTTTTGAAATATCCTTTTGTCAGCCACCTGATGCGCCCTGTGCCTTTCGGACTGTCTGCTGATAACATCGACCGGGCTTCTGCAAATAAAATTCTGCAGAAATACAAAGACTCCCACATGGGCATCAACTTTGCGGAATGGGATTCTCAGGCGTTTTTCCAGTCTCTCAATGAGGGCAACCGTCTGTTTAAAGAAACAATCGCCCAGTTCGGTGCAAAACCCGATTCAAGAGAGGGATTTTTCAACTATATGTCCCGTTTCTGGAACTGGCACAAGAGCATCTTTTTTGACAAAATCTGGGGTATGTCCGGCGCATTCGGTACCGTCCATTACGGCATGGAGTGGGGCGGGCAGGTTGCAGGTCTTGAACTGACCAATCACACTTCAACCATTCCCCACCGCACTTTGCTGCGCTACACCGCCGGTGCCGGAAGACAGTATGAAAAGCCCTGGCTGCTTTATCTTGCCTATTATCTGGGAAAATTCTCTCCGAACTCCAGCCGGGTCATGGCCCCCAAAGACTCCAAGAACTGGGTTTCCGGTCCCGATGCCGGAATTTCTCCGAGTTTCTCACGCAGAGTTTTTCTTTCGGGCTACTTCATGGGTGCAAACTTCCAATCCTTTGAAGCCGAACCCTGGGGACAGGCTGAAAAGAAAGGCAATACCGTTGTTCTCAACGAAAACGGCAAAGTCCTCAAAGAGTTTTATGATTTTGTCACTTCTCCCGCAGGAAAACGCGGCAACTGGTACACCCCCATCCTGCTTGCCATTGATACGCATCACGGCATGATCCGCGACGGCGAAGTCTGGACATGGAGCGGCGTTAAAACCGCTCAGACTCCCGGCGACTTGATGGGCAAACACTTCAACCGCGCCATTGATTACTGGGACGGCAACCGCGCCGCATGGGATACGCCTCCTTACAGTCACAATATGCACAACTCCGCATTGGGCGATATTTTCTCAACGGAACTGGCAAATCCCCCCTCCGGCAAGTTCCCCAAGTTTGAAAATTATGCCGTTGTGATCCTGCCCGATGAAATTAAATTCACTCCTGAGTTGAGAGACAGACTTGAAAGTTACGTCTCTCAGGGCGGAACGCTTGTCATCAACAGTATCCATCAGAAACACCTGCCCCGTGCCATGATGACCGCCGTTCTGCTGCCGCAGACGGTGGAAGAAGACGGACTTGTCATCCCCAAATACCGCCCGGGCAAGACCCGTCCCGCCCTTAAAACCGCAAAGAAAAACACCTTTGCCGTCAAGCAGAAATACGGACTGGGCAACGTCATCATGACTCTGCCGCCCTATTTTACAGGCAAAGACAAAGAGCAGCCGAGCCCCTATATTTCGATGCTGCTTGAAAGGCTTCAGAAAGAGGTTCTGCCTTTCCAAATCAAAGGTGATTGTCAATTCATCATCAGCCGTCTGGCAAAGGATCACTGGAAAGTGGCGGTCATCAACAACAAGGGTGTCCGCAAGAATCCGTGGGAAAGAAGAGAGCAGTATGACAATAAATACACCTCAAATATCACAATCACTCTGCCGCAGGGCGCACAGGTAAGTTCAATTTACCGTCCCAAAAAACTTGTCAGGGGAACAAAGCAGGTGCGTTTTGCGCTTCCTCCGGGAGAAGTGACCGTTCTTGAAATCAAAAATGCCAAACTTGAAAATCTTTCTTCCCTCCCCCTGGTTGCCCGCTGGAAACTGGATGGCTCCAAAGGAACAGCCCTGGTCGGAAGTCTGAACGAGCGCCAGTTTGATATGAAATATGCCGCTCTCCCCTCCGGTAAAAAAGTCTACGATGTCAGCAAGCCTCTCTCTGCTGTCAGCAACAGATACAATCCCGGATTTGATCTCAAGTCCGGCACATTCACCCTGTGGGCGGCTCCGGATTTTGCGGCAAAACTGAGTGACCGCGGCGGTTACGCCATCGCCGGAAGATTTTTCAGAGTTCCGTTCTATCGCGGAGAATGGGGGTTCACCATCCACGACGCCATCAGTCTGCGCGGTCCCAAGGCTCAAAACGGACGTTTCGACCACATCGCCATCACCTGGAACGCTTCTGAATGCCGTTTCTTCGTCAACGGCAAAGAATACACCGACAACGGCGTACCGCTCAAAACCTATCTCAATATCTGGGACGGCAATTTTGATATCGGTACTCTCGGACGCGGCTGACGCACCTTCGGCGGAAAAATCAGCGACGTAAGACTCTACTCAAGAGACCTCACTCCCGCTGAAATTTGCAAACTCTATGAGGAATCCGTCAAAGAATACCGTTAAAACAACCGTTGCAAATGTAAAAATAAAGGATTATATTAAACAATATCCTCAATCAATTCAAGGAGAAATAAAATGAAAAAAATATTGTTGGCTTTATGTGCCGTTGCGGGAATCCTCTCCGCAGATGAAATCACCATGTATCAGGATAACTTCCGCCTGGCTTCCTGGCGGATTATCAATACGAAAGAACGTCCGAAAGTTGAAAACAAAACCCTTATTGTTGACACTGACAAACGGCTGCTGCCGGCGGGTATTTCCATCCGCGGAGCCCAGCCATTCGGCACAAAGTTCCGCATTACCATTACCAACACAACTGCTGATAAATACAAACTTGGTTTCCTTTTCCGGGATACCAAAAGAAAAAATGAATTTGCTATGAGCAAGGAATTGCAGGGCAATGGCTCTTTTGAATTCACTCTTCCCCGGGATGCCACAAGTGTTACGCCGATCATCTGGGGAAAAGGCAAATATAAAAATGTCAAAGTCGTCCGTCTGATCAACTACGATTACCGCGTGGCGGCGTATCCGGCTTATCAGCTGGTCAAAGATCCTGCAAAGGCTGAAAAAGTCGTCTTCAAACTCTTCCATAAAGAAAAAGTTGTTCCCAACGGCAAAATCAAAGTCAACGGACTTTCTGCCGCACACGAAACCGGAGCAACAATCAAGGCATTTGTCGTCAAAGGCAATCCCGAACCCTTCAAAGCTGCTGCAAAAAATATCAAACTTAAAAACAAAGTTGATATCCTCTACATCGGCGACAGTCTGACCCATTATGATTACGGCTTCAACCACACCGATAAAGTGGGATATTTCCTCAATATGTTCAATCCCGGCAAAGCGCAGGTCTGGAACTACGCCTGCGGCGGTGATGACATTGTCCGTATCGTAAAACGCTTCAACGGCAACAAATCCGGCCGCTGGGGATTCCGCTACAACGATATCTGGAACCGTTCTTATGACTGGGCATTCATCTTCCTCGGACACAATGACACCAAAGCCAACAGTAAAGATAATTACAAGATTGCCGTTGTTCCCCCGGCTCAGCAGAAAGCTGAATATGAAAAGTTGATTGCTCTGCTCAAATCCAAAGGCGTCAAACGCATTATTTTGATGAGTGCCAGTTCCTCCAATTTTGAACTGTGCAAAAAGAATGCGGAAAACGCCCGGATAAAACTCAAACGTCACGTCAACCGTTTCGGTGATCCTGCCCGCCAGGAGGATTTCAACAAGGTTCTGATCGACCTTGCCAAGAAGCACAATGTTGAATATCTGGATATCTATACCCCCATGAAAGCAGTCAAAAACAAAGCATCTCTGCTCAATCCTATTGACGGCGTACATCTTTCCCCCTCCGGACACGATTATGTCGCCATCAAAACGCTGGAATATCTCTCAAAAAATCAGTAAAGCCTGAAAGTAGCCTTGAATTATGAAAAAAGTCGCTATTGTCGGCTGCGGTCTGCGTATTATTGCCTTTGCCAAAGCCTTGAAAAACACCTATAACCAAACCCACACAATCGTTGCCCTCTTTGACAACGATCCCGGCAAAATGGATCTTTTTGCCAAGTGGGTTGAACTTGATGCGCCGCAATACACTGATTTTGACAAAATGTGTGAAGAAACGTCTCCCGATCTTGTCATTATCGGTACGACGGATGTTTTCCACGCAGATTACATTGTCCGTTCTCTGGATAAAAAAATCGGCGTGATTTCAGAAAAACCCCTGTGTATCAATGCGGAACAATGTCTGCAGATCCGCGAGGCCTGCAAGCGCAATCCTGAAGTCTTTGCCGTCACCAGTCACAACTCCCGTTACCGTCCTGTGGCTCAAACTCTCAAAAAGGTGCTTGAATCCGGTGCCATCGGAGAAATTCAGTCCATGGAGTACCACGAACTTCTTGACCGGGTCCACGGCAAAAGTTATTTCCGCCGCTGGAACTCCAGAAGAAAATACTCCAACGGTCTGCAGCTGCACAAAAGCAGTCATCACTTTGACAAGATGAACTTTCTGCTGGACTCTCATGCCGTTGAAGTCACCGGTTCCGGCGCGCTCATCGCCTACGGCGCCAATGCCCCGCACAAGTTTGAGGGTACCCGCTGCTGCGAATGTGCCCACAAGGACGAGTGTCCGGACTTCTTTGCCTATGAAGAAAAACTTTACGACAAAGATGCCTACACACCCGACTTGTGCATCTGGTCAAAAGATATTGACATTGAAGATACTTTTTCTGCCAGTATTCTCTTTGCCAACGGCGTCTACGCCTCTTATTCCCTCTGCGCCCACGCTGATTACGAGGGTGAAATCATCAAGATTCAGGGAACCAAAGGACGCGTTGAAGCCCGTCAGCTTTCTTATAAATCCACCGCTTCTGATGTTCACAACATGACAACGGTCCCCGAAGAAAGCATCAAAATTTTCCGCTTCGGCGCCGCTGAAGTTGAAGAAGTTCCCATTCAGCGCGGCGAAGGCGCCCACGGCGGCGCCGACGCAAAGATTTTCTCTGAACTCTTTGCCGTCCCGCCCGCCGCTACCCTGCCCTCAATCGAAGACGGAATCCAAGCCGTCCTCACCGGCGCCGCCATCGTCCGCAGCATGCAGAACAAACGCGCCGAAAAAGTCCAGCTTTAAAAAAGCTGTGGGAACCGGGGGGAAGAGGAAAAACATTTTTTCACGAGAAAAAAAGTTAAGTCGGATCGTAGCCATGTCGTTCTGTGAGGCAAGGAGGTGTGGTAGTGCCTTGTCTTCCG
>JAZQYS010000186.1:0-22632 GCA_045633645.1 Victivallaceae bacterium
CCGCCATGGCATCATTAACCGTTTCCTCATCCCCCTCTGCGTCATGTTTTTCACAGAAGCAATAATATGCCGCCTGCTTTTTCACCAGTTCCACAGCGTATTTGCCATACAGTTCTTTGCGCTCACTCTGAACATAGGGACCGCAATCGCCCGGTTTATCCGGACCTTCGTCATGATGAAGACCGGCACGCGCAAGCGTATCAAAAATAACCTGAACAGCACCATCCACATAACGCGCCTGGTCAGTATCTTCAATACGCAGGACAAAATCCCCGCCCTGAGACTTTGCCAGCAAATAGGCATACAGCGCAGTACGCAAATTTCCGACGTGCATAAAGCCGGTGGGACTCGGCGCAAAACGGGTTCTTACTCTTTTTTCTTTACACATAAATCTATTCTCTTTCTTATTTAAATATCCACCCTGCCCCGCAGTGCGGCGGCAATTGTGGCTGAATCGGCAAATGACAAATTGGCTCCGGCGGGCAGTCCCAGCGCGGGACGCGACACCTTCACCTTATACCTCTCAAGTATCTCTGCGAGAAATACCGCCGTTGCCCTGCCCTCAACATCGCTGCTGAGCGCAAGAATCACTTCACGGATATTCTCTTCTTCAAGAATCCGGCACAAGCCGGAAATATTCAAACCTTCTCCGTTTTCAGAATCAAGCGGAGAGATTTTTCCGCCCAGAACGAGATAACGTCCTTTGTAGTGTCCGCTGGATTCCACAGCAAGGAGCTGCGGCATACTTTCTACGACACAGAGCAGACCGGAATCCCGGTCAACGGCAGAACAAATGCCGCACAAAGACTCAGCCTCTGAAAAAGCACCGCACCGCGGGCAACGGCCGACGGTGCGGGGCAAAGAACCGATAAGGTTCCCCAGAGCCTCAAGCTCTGCGACAGAACGGTCAAGCAAGGAAAGAGCCATTCTTTCAGCACCGCGTCTTCCGACGCCGGGGAGTTGTTTCAACTCCCCGATCAGTGCTTCAACGGACTCCGGATAACCGCTGCCCATAATTTAAATTTCCATCAGAACAATCCCGGCAAATCCAATCCGCCGGAGATTTCGCTCATTTTTGACTGGATCGTCATCTTGGCAGCAACAACAGCAGAGTTGAGTGCCTCCTTGACTTCGGCTGCCAAATCGCAATCCATCGTCTTTGCTTCAGGTGCGATTTCAATGGCTTTGACAGAAAAATCTCCGCAGATGGTCACTTTTACGCGACCACCCGCTGCCGTCGCTGAAAACTCCAGCGTCGGCAGCTCTTCTTTGAACTTTTTCATGCCGTTCTGAATATCCTTGGCTTTGGACATCAGTTTTGCCATTTCTCCCAAATTACCTAACATGCTGACACCTCACGCTTTTTTATTTGCTTTGCGGGCAGCACGTCTGGCACGCCAATCCTGAAGCCAGGCAACCGTCGGCGCCACAACGAAGATGGAGGAAAGCGTTCCGAAAATAACACCGAGCATCATAATCAGCACAAAGTCATTGATCGCAACACCGCCTGCAACGTAGAGAATGAATACCACAATGAACGTCGTGATACTGGTCAGCATGGTACGGCTCAGGGTCTGGTTGATTGACAGATTGATGATATCAAGGAACGTGCCCGCCTTTTTGAGCGCGATATTTTCACGGATACGGTCAAAGATAACCACCTTATCGTTGATGGAGTAACCGATAACCGTCAGAAGTGCGGCAACCACAGTCAGAGAAATGGTTCTGCCCATGGCAAGATAAATACCCAACACAACCAGAACGTCGTGCAGCAGAGCCAGCACACCGGTCACAGCATAGGTGTATTCATAGCGCAAGGCAATGTAAATACCGATTCCGACCATTGAAAGAGCAATAGCGGCAATAGCAGCTTTGGTAAATTCCCATCCGATCAAACCGCCGACACTGCTTTCAAGAGCACCGCTGAATTTTGCCTGGGGGAACTTGGCGTTGAGCAGGCTCAACAGCGCATCCTTGGGGCTCTGATTGACGTTTTCACGGGTCAGATCGCCGCGGATGAGGATTTCAAGTTTACGTTCCTGATTCTGAGAAGCGATATTGTACTTGTAGACAGCACTGGGTTCCTGATAACCGGCGGCACGCAGCGCACCTTCGATTTCACTCTGAGGAATCTGCTTTTCATAGTCAAACGTCACGACAGTACCACCGGTAAAGTCAACACCGAGGACACCGGTTCCGCGGAAAACCAGAAGTCCGACAGCCAGCAGACAGAATGCCGCAGACACGCACAAACTGCGTTTCCACCAGCCGCAGAAGTTCCAGTTGGTGTTACGGAAAATTTCAAGCATGTAAATCTTGTTGAATCCGGTGAAACGGAACAGATAATCGTAGATGAGTTTGGTCACAAACAAAGCTGTGAACAAGCTGGAAAGAATACCGATACTCAGTGTCACGGCAAATCCCTTGATGGCACCGGTTCCGACATACATCAGAATAATAGAGGTAACCAGGGTGGTGATGTTGGCGTCAAGCACTGCGGGCAAAGCCTTCTGGAAACCGGCATTGACCGCATGAACCAGACGCTTGCCTTTTTCCAACTCTTCACGGATACGCTCATAAACCAGCACGTTGGCGTCAACCGCCATACCGATTGTAAGAACAATACCGGCGATACCCGGCAGAGTCAGCGTACAGTTGAATGCCGCCATAGCACCGAGAATCAGAACGATATTGAGAATCAGAGCCGCAACAGCAATCAATCCGCTGGCACGGTAGTAAATGATCATGAAGACGGCAACGCAAACCATGGAAAGGATTCCAACCCAGATACCGTTGGCAACATTGGCAGCACCGAGTTTGGGATCGGTATCAAACACAGCGTTGACTTTGATCTGGAAGGGGAAACTGCCGCTGACAAGCGCATCGGCAATGTTTTTGGCTTCTTCTTCAGAGAAACGTCCGGAAATTTCAGCACTTCCGCCGGTGATACCCATATTGATATTGGGCGCGCAATAGAGTTTGCCGTCAAGAACGATAGCAAGCTGACGTCCGACATTGGCACTGGTCACGCGGCCGAAGTCCTCAGCACCCTGCTGACTGAAACGCAGAACAATCTTGCGCTGTCCGAATTCGTCTTTGGTTGCCATTGCCATTGAAACACCTTTTCCGTCCATTTCAGAACGGCGGGCGACAAAGTAATGGGTCACAAGAGGTTCACGTCCGGGACGGAACTCGCTTGAAGACATCAATTCATAACCGAGCGGGGTTTTGAAGTTGGCAGGATCTGCCAGATATGCCTGAACAAGAGAGGCATTATCCGGATGGACCAGACGGAAGTTGAGTTTTGCACTCATCTTGATCAGATCAAGAAGTTTCAACTTTTCATCGCGGGCGACGACCGGCGCACGCAGAGCGACATAAGAACCGCCGGAGGGAGCAATTTCTGCTTCAAAAATTTTCTGTCCTTCAAGACGTTTACGCAGAATTTCAATCGCCACATCGCGGTAGCGGTCAAATTCATTCTTCATACGTGCTTCAACATCGGCACGGCTTTCACCCTTGCCGTCGGCAGAAGCTTTGATCTTTGAAAGCAGTTCTTCATCGGGAACCAGTTCCAGATAGAACTCAACACCGCCGGCAAGGTCCAGTCCGAGACGGATAGTGCCGGAAGCGTTCTTGCGGATCAAACTCATGACATCGCGGTTATCCTGCAAATCGGATCCCTTGACTTTTTTGGTCAGGTCAACACCTTTGGCATCAGCTGCCTGAAGGAGTGCCTGAGACTGGAAAAGCTGAGGGTTCTTTTTCTGCAGAGCCTTGGCATCTTCAACAAGTGCCATCGCCGCCGCATCTTTCTTGTCTTTGAGCAGCTCACCGAAAACCTGATAGTAATCACGTTCACGGATGGGATGCATCGCCAGTACAAACAATGCCATCACAAAAAGGACGACAAAGGTACGCAGGAGTAAAGGACGTTGTTCCATGTTATTTCTTTTCCTCTGCCTTGACTTCTTCGGTCTCAACTTCAGCGACACCGTTTTTGACAACGGTAATTTTCACATTGGGAGCAATTTCAACAACAAATTCGTTCTCACGGACTTCGTCAATGACACCGCGGATACCGCTGGCAAGCAGAACTTTGGTTCCTTTGACAGTGCGGTCAATCATTTCCTGACGTTTCTGCTGCTGCTTTTTCTGAGAACGGGACATGAAGAACATGAACACGACCATGATAACGATGATCGGCATGAAACTCATGATCGGATTGCCCTGGGGTTTGCCTGCTGCGGGAGCAGCCTGAGCCGCCTTGGCGGCAGTTGCGAGAATCTGGGAAAACATTTTTTTAATCTCCTTGATTGTTGGTTATATATTGAATCAGCAATACTTTAATACAATTACTTCAGCGGAACGCCCAGCAGAGAGATGTGTTTCTCAAAGTGAAGTCTGACAGCTTCGGTATATTCCTTTTCAAACTTGTGCATGGCTTTGAAGAAACGTTCACGCAGTTCGCCGGTGAGAATCGGTCCGTAGTTGATGTGCAGAAGCTGGCGTCCTTCAGCCATATCCATCAGAGCGGGCAGCTGGTCATCAGAAAGAGTTTCCAGTGCCGGAATCTTGTTGATATCAGCAGTGATGTGATAAAGTTTGAGCATATCGTTGAAGTTGGCAAGAGCGCACTTGTGCATATCGCGATAAAGCTGCGGATCGCACTTTGCAATAACTTCAACAGCAACCAGCCAGCTGGTTCCGGCGGTCTTGAGGTGAAGATAGCCGTCCGTTTCACGTCCGACGGTGGGATAAACAGAGAATTTATCGCTGCCGGAGTGGACAGAAACCTTGTAGTTGCCGTAGGCTTTGGCAATCTGAGCGTGAACAGTGAACTGTTTGTCAAACTCGGCAAGATCACCGATGTAATCAATTCCTTTCTGGAATTCACCGACGAAACGGGGAGCCAGAGAGGAAAATTCAATTCCCATGCGGCGCAGTTCGCGGGCAATGTAGAGGTGATGTGAGGGCAGCGTGGGAGAAGTGGTCTCGTCAATGGAAATTTCAAGATCAAATTCTTCTCCGCGTTTGGCGCAGAGGTGTTTGTAAACCTTGAGCGCAAAGTTGAGAGCTTCATCATACATCACAGCGCAGCGTTTGGCGGTAAGTGCATCAATTTTAACAGCGATGCTGCCGACGACAAATTCTTTATCAGCATAGGTGGTATTGACACGTTCCTGGGCTTCTCCGGAAAGGTTTGCGAAAGCCTTTTCAATTTCTTCAGCACTCCAGTCTCCGGCGGCAGCGTTCATCACTTCAGAGAGGTCAAGAGTAATCATGGGCATACCAGCTTCGAGAGCAACGTCAATATCCTCAATTTTCTTGAGGTGGTCACCGTCGGCACCGTATCCTTCGCGGTAGTCAGCGCAGAACACCAGGAAAGTGGCATCATCCACAACGCCGCGGAAAGTGCGGTTGGTCATAGAAAGTTCACGCATGGACTGCTGAGCAAGAACAGGACTCAATTTGTAACGTTTGGCAGCAAGAACATGTCCGTAAGTGGCAAGTCCGAGACGGTCGCCGCATCCGACGGTGGTGCGTTCTTTACGGAGACTGCGGGGAGCGCACCAGGGGAAGTGCTGACGCAGAGCTGCGGCATTGGCAGAATCCAGTTCACCGACAAGCAGACCGCCGCAGTCAGAAAGAGCACAAACTTCACCGGCAAATCCCTTGGGCATGAACTTTTCACAATCGGCAACAACCATGAGAAAACGTTTGTTTTCATCTCTTGCCATCATAACAACGGCATCGCCGAGTTTGTGAATGGATTCAGGATAAACGGAAATGTTTCCGGAAGTCAACAGAACTCCCGACTTGATCTCCGCCTCGTTCTTCTTGACAAGGCGCAATGCGCTTTCTGCGATAGTTTTCATTTTTTAATTCTCCATAGAGTTTATGTTGATTGACAAAATATATATCCAAAACAAATGTAATTCCAACTAATATAACCCCTTTTTTTAAAAAACCAAATTTTTTATGCAAAAATGTTATATAAAAACTTGATATCAGGCAGAAACAGGGTTATATTTACACCATGATCAACGATACGATACAACCGGATAACAACAGCGTTTCCGCAGAGAGAAATCCTGCGGCAGGGCACGTTGTGTGTCAAAAACCGGGTTATATCTGCGGCAGAAACAAGACTGCAGGCGAACTGAGACAACTCCTGTTTGACATGCTCGAAGAATGCAGTGCCGCCGTTGTCACTGAAGTCAAAGAAGAGTGCGGAACAATTCTGGTGACAACCTTTCCGGAAGGGGAATATGATCCTCAGGCAGAGGTATTTGTCATAAAGCCGGAGGAACGGTGCAGCGAAAAAGTTCTCATCATCACTGCCGGAAAAGATGATTTGCCGGCAGCGCTTGAAGCAAAATATACCTTGGCCGCAAGCGGCATTGAAGGCACAATCATTCAAACAGCCGGAACGGCAGACATTGCCGGTCTGGCGGAATTGAAAGCCCGACTTAGCAGCGCGGCTGCGTGCATCGCAGTCGCGGGTGTTGACAACGCTCTGCCGGGCATCGTTGCCGGAGCGACACAAAATCCGGTCATTGCATTACCGGTGTCGCAGGGTAAGAAAGACGTTTTCGGCGGGTGGTTGTCTCTTCTCGGAACTTTGAGTTCTGAGTCAACCGGACTTGTGGTCGTCGGTGTCGACAACGGTTCTGGAGCCGGATTCGCAGCCGCGCGGATTATCAATTCCAGCGCAAATAAAAATTCTGCAAACAACTAAAATCAAAAAAATTACAGGAATATAAAAATGACGCAACCGAAATATACTTCTCCGGAAGCCATAAAAATAACCAACCGTCAGTGGCCCGACAGAGTTCTGAACACGCCGCCCGTCTGGGCATCCGTTGACCTGCGCGACGGCAATCAGGCACTGCCTATCCCCATGAATCCGCAGCAGAAGCTGGAATACTTCAAGATGCTCTGTGAAATCGGATTTAAAGAAATTGAAATTTCTTTCCCCTCTGCCTCTGAAGATGATTTCAACTTCGTCCGTATGTTAATTGAAGGAGACCTCATTCCTGATGACGTCCGTATTTCGGTACTCACCCAGGCAAGAGAACACCTCATCAAACGTACCATTGAATCCCTCAGCGGTTTGAAAGGCAAAGCCATTCTCCACTGCTATGTGGCGACCAGTGATCTGCACAGCAAATTCGTCCTCGGCGACAACCGTGAACATATCACGGAGCTGGCCGTTCAGGGTACCCGCCTCATCCGCGAAGGTCTGGCTGCTGCCGGTCTGGCGGAGAAGGTAAGTTACGAATTTTCTCCTGAAGAATTCACTGACAGTGATTTGGATTTCGTGGTTGAACTCTGCTGCAAAGTCAAAGAAGAGTGGGGTCCCGCCACGCCGGACACCTTTATTCTCAATCTCCCTGCAACGGTGGAACGCCGTCCGGCATATCAGTATGCGGATATGATTGAATTGTTCTGTCAGAAATATCCTTACATGGCTGAAACCCGCGTCAGTCTCCATGCCCACAACGATCAGGGCTGTGCTGTCGCCGCAACCGAAATGGCACTGCTCGCCGGAGCAACCCGCGTGGAAGGAACGATTTTCGGACACGGTGAACGTACCGGAAACCTGGATATCTCCGTTCTGGCCCTCAATATGGAGTCCCGCGGAATCACCACCGGACTGTCTTTCAAAAATCTGCCTGAGATTGTCCGCATTGTCGAACGCAACTCCGGCATTGAAGTCCATCCCCGCCATCCCTACGCCGGTGCGCTGGCTTTCACGGCATTTTCAGGTTCTCATCAGGACGCCATCCGCAAAGGCTTGGAAAAACGTGAAGAAATCAGCGGTTACTTCCATCAGGGCTGGAAAGTTCCCTATCTCCACTTGGACCCCGCCGACGTGGGCAGACAGTATGAACGTTTGATCCGTATCAACAGTCAGTCCGGCAAAGGCGGCGTTGTCTACGTGCTGGAACATGAATTCGGTATCTTCCCGCCCAAAACCATGCACCCGGATATCGGTCAGGCAATTCAGAACTACATTGACGCCATCGGCGGTGAAATTGACTCTGCCAAACTGCGCGAAATTTTCTACGATACTTTCGTTAATATTGAAGGTAAGTACAGAATGGAAAATTATCATCGTCTTCCCGGCAGTTCCGCTGACGTCACCTGCGCCAAATTTGACTGGTGCATCGGCAGTGAACGCATTGAATTGGTCGGCGAAGGAAACGGTCCGATTTCCGCAGTGGTCCGCGCCCTCAAAGATTCCGGCAAACTGCCGTTCTTCAAGGTTGAGGACTTCTCTGAAAGAACTCTCGGAACCGATGCCGATGCCAGAGCTCTGGCGTTTGTCGGACTCCGCTGTTCTGTTGACGGCAAGAAGCTGATTTACGGCGCCGGAGAGGACACCAATATCGACCGCGCTGCAATCATGGCTGTCGTCAGTGCATTCAACCGCGCCCACTCCCTCGGAGTTTTCGGAGCGTAAAACATCATGAACCAATCCGGACGGTCGGGAAGACTGAAGTTTTTTATCGGAATTCTGGCGGCAATCGTGCTTTTGCACATCATTGTACTGGCACTGATTGTCAATTCGTCAGGAGCTGAAAAAACAGCCTCTGACAAAAAAGCAGAAAATCTTCCTGAATCGTCCGGAAAAGAAGTAAAACCGGTTGTAAAAAAACCGGTTTTGCGTTACCGCAGACCATCAAGAAATCCCTATTTCGGCAAACCGCTGAATTTCAAATATGCCCGTCACGGCTCTTTGAATCATATCATTCCCGGAGACACTGCAACAGCGGGAATCATCGTTGATATGAACACCCGGCGGGTTTTATGGGAAAAGAACAGCAACCGTCCGGTTCCGGTTGCCTCCATGAGCAAAATGATGACTCTGCTGCTGACGATGGAGCATCTTGAAGCACACCGGGAACTTGCTTTGAAATCTCCGATAAAAGTCTCCAAAGAGGTATTGACGATTCCCCGTTCCGGCGTAATCTGGCTTGACCCCAGAGAAACTTTTTCTTATGAAGACCTCATCAAATGCGCCGCAATAAAAAGTGCAAATGACGCGGCTTTTCAGCTGGCTCTTGCTGTTTCAGGAAACGAGGCGCGTTTTGTCTCTCTCATGAATAGAAAGGCAAAAGCCTTGAATATGAACCGGACAACTTTTATCAACTCTCACGGATTGCCCGCACAAAACGGCAATTCTCTTTCAACGGCGCATGATATGGTTCTTCTGGGAGAACGTCTGCTGGAATATCCATTTCTGATGACCTGCTGCGCCACGCCCTCATCATCCATCAGAACCGGAGACCGGAAAACGGTTTACAGAAACTCCAACAACTTGATCCGCAGGAATTTTCGCGGCATGGAGGGTATGAAAACCGGATTCACCCGCAAAGCCGGTTTCTGTCTCACCTTTTGCGTCACGCGTGACGGACGCCGTTTGATGGGTTGCGTCACCGGTTTTTCCACTTCTAACGAGCGGGATACATTTTGTGCAAATTTGATTGAATGGGCTTTCAAGGGTTGTCCGGATACGCCCGTCAAACAAAGAGTTGTCAAATCCGCTGTCCGTAAAAAAATCCGTCCGAGAAAAAACATTAAACGCTGAGTTATCATGAAAAAACATCAAAATTCCATCTGCCTTTTGATTCTGCTTCTTTCTCTCTGTTTTTCCCTGCCTGCTGCACCGCTTCTGCGGATTGGAATTGTTACTGACACGCATGTAACAGAAGATCCGAACTCCTGTGTTCTTCTTGAAAAATCTTTATCCCTTTTCAAAAACAAGAAGGCGGATATGGTGATCAATGCCGGAGATATCGCTCAAGTCTACAATGTCAAAGCCTACCGGAACTATCGTGAAACAGTCAATAAAGTCTACCGGAACAAAAAAACTCCGGAAATTTTCATTTACGCCAATCATGACAGAATGACCCGTAAAGAGTCCGTCTGGCAGGTATTCAAAGATGTAAAAAAACACCTTGAAATCCCCAATGACCCTTACGATGTCATAAAATTCAAGGGATATACCTTTGTGGTAATTCCCCAATTCGCGGATATGGCACGTTATAAAGCCATGCTTGACAAAGCGGTCAAAGAAAATCCGGGCAAGCCGGTCTTTGTCATTGACCACGTTCCCCCTGCCAACACAGTCTTTGCGACAAGCGGATTGTCAAAAGAGAGACGGAAACTGCTGGATAATTATCCCTCCGTTATTCTCATCTGCGGACACAAACACAACACGCATGAAAGTGAACTTTCCATCTGGCAGGGAAATTTCACAGTTGTTCACGCCGGCTGTCTGCAGGTGTGGCGTCCTTATCTGATCGGGACTCCCTGGATGAGGTTGAAAACCACGGGTATTCTGTTTCTTGAAATTTATAAGGATAAGTTGATTTTCCACCGTTACAATGCGGAAACGGGAAAGGAACACAAGCCGGAAACTCCCTGGATCATTCCCCTGCCCTTTGATAAAAAAACAGCCCCATACAATCCTGAACGCCGCCGTCAGGCGTCTTTGGCTCCTGAATTTTCTTCAAACTCAAAAATCAGCGTTTCTCACGACGATAAATATGTAAACTTTACTTTTCCGCACGCCCGGCACACGGACGGTGTTTACCGTTATAAAACAGAACTTTTCCGCAATGATGGGAACAAAAAAGTTCTCTTTGCCCGCAGTGACAGAAACGGAAACTTTACAAATCCTGAGAAAAAACAGGCACAGTTCCAATTCAACAACGGCTATTTTCAATCAGGCAAACGTTACACAATCAGGATTACGCCGACAAACTTTTGGAAAAAAGAGGGCAAGGCACTTGAACAAACCTTTTCTGTTCCGGCTCAAAAGAAACATGAAATCTGTTTTGAGTCAAAAAATCTTTCCGCAGACTGCAAAGTTTTTGAAGGAACAGAAGGAAACAAACGCATTTATCCGGATAAAGATGGATTTTTCACAATTCCGGAAAACAAAAATTTGCGTCTGGTCTTTCCCGGCAACATCTGGAAAGGCAAAGCGTGGACGCCTTACCGCTTTACGGTAGAAATGCATTTGAAAGATACGCTTCCTGTTCCCCGTTTCATGACGTTGAGAAATCCCGATCCTATTGATTCTGCTGCCGGCAGGATACTGCTCCCGCAGGGGGACTCAGGTAATCTGCGGTATGTCTTTTATCATTCAAAAAGAGAAGATGAGTACAACTATTATCTTCTGCTTCTGCCCGGAAGCAAGGGGAAAGTCCGCTTCAACTATATCAAAGCAGAAAAATTAAGTCGTTAAAACCTGAAAAAAACATCTGGTGCTGATATCATGGATGAAAAAATGAATGATATGTGGGGAGAACAAACAGCCTCCCTTTCGCAAACATCAGAAAAAGCGGCTTATTTTACTGAGAGTAAATTTGCAATGTTTGTACATTGGGGTTTGTATTCCCAGGCAGGCGGCAAATGGCAGGGCAAATATTTTCACGGCATCTCCGAGTGGCTGATGGCCATAAAGGGCATATCCGCTTCAGACTATGCTTCACTTGCAAAAGAATTCAATCCGGCAGATTTCGACGCCGCTGATTTTGTCGGAGTTGCAAAAGCCGCCGGAATGAAATACATTATTGTTACAGCCAAACATCATGAAGGCTTTGCCATGTTCCGTTCGCAGGATCCCTTCAATGCCTGTGACGGTACACCTTTCAAACGCGACCCATTGGCGGAACTTGCGGAAGAATGCCGCAAACAGGGGCTGGGACTGGGCTTTTACTACTCGCAGTTTCAGGACTGGCAGGCGTATAACCGCTGGGACAAAACCCTTGAAAACAGCGATTTTGACAACTTTTTCAGAACAAAATGTCTCCCGCAAATCAGAGAACTGATGACCAATTACGGAAAACTCACCTTGCTCTGGTTTGACACCCCGGGGAAAATGACCCGCGAACAATCTCAGGAAATCGTGGATATGATCAGAGAACTGCAGCCGCAGGCTCTGGTCAACAGCCGTATCGGCAACGGCGTGGGCGACTATGTCAGCATGAATGACAATGAAGTACCCGCAATGAAAACACCCGGCTTATGGGAGTGTATCCGTACAAGCAACGGCAGTTGGGGATATTCTGAAGCGGATACAAATTTCTGTTCAGCCCGGGAAATTCTTCAGGATCTTATCCGGGTTACTGCGAGAGGCGGAACATACATGGTCAATGTGGGTCCGGACCGCCGGGGCCGTATTCCGGAGCCCTGCCGTTATGCTCTGCTGGAAGCGGGAAAATGGATGCAAAAGTATGCTGACAAAGTTATTTACAGTGCAAAAGCATCCTGTTGGGATTACGTCCGTCCCTGGGGGGACTGTACAAGAAAAGGGTGCAGTGCCTTTTTTATCCTTGATGACTTTACTCCGGGGAAAACTATCGTTGAATATCACTTTCCGGGAAAGGTTGAAAAAGTTATCCGGCTCGGAAACAATAGAGAAATCAAATTCTCACAGCAGGGAGAAAAACTTCACATTACACTTCCCTCAGAAGTCGGAACCGACCTTTTTGAAGTTCTGGAAGTAGTTTGTTCTTCAGAAATTCCGGATTCCTCAAATTCTGTTCCTGCGGTCAATGCAGACTATCCCTGCCGATTGGGAGCTGAACACGCACAACTTGTCAATGCTGAACACAAGCATGATTTCTGGGCAGAACGGTTCGGCGAATTTATTTATGTCAACATTATTCACAACTGGCAAAAAAATGCCCAATCAACGTGGCAGATCGCCGTTGATACGCCGGGATATTACCGGGTCAAGATCTCTTATCAGAATGTGGATTTGGACAACCGGGTCTGGCAGATCGTTTGCAGCAGCGGCGAAAAAATCATCCGCTGGCTGCCTGATGCACACGCTCTGCCCCCCTCCCCGTTCCAGGCTGAACCTGTTGCCCGTTTTCATACAGCCAATGCCGGTGTTTTGAAATTTGATCAGCCGGGAGAATATACTTTAAGTCTCAGTTCTCTGGAACCGGAAAAATCTTCAAATCTTCAAGTTTCAGAACTGATCCTTGAAAAATTCTGAACTCCAGTTTCCGGTAAAAGCATCACTTTCTTTCAGACAGCGTTTTTCAGCATCCCAGTCGGACTCAACACACTGACTGACAACACGGGGCTGGATTGTACAGGAAGAACAGCCGATTTCAGGGTCTTTCAGACAACGGGTATACGCCTCACGGTAATCTGAAAGTTTGAAAAATGACAGATGACTGTGTCCGAGCATGGTTTCATGCAGTGTATTCTGTTCACGCATAAAGCCGTAAATACGGCTGTGCTGCAAAGCAGGACAAATTCCAGCCCGCCAGTTCCAGCCGCGGAGTTTGACTTTTTTTCCCTGAATGATTCCGGTGTATTCTTCAGTACGCTGTCCCAGACAATGCGCACCACAGGATGTTTCCACCACGTGCATAAAAGTTACAGCTGTACAACAACCGATCATAAGGCAATAACCGCCCGCCTGTTCAAGCAGTCCCAGCGGACTGTCTTTATCCATTGTCGGCAGTTTATGATGGTTGCGGACAAAATATTCCTTGTCCCTGCCCCAGGCACAGAAAGAGTGCGTGGGATCCCAGGAACGCACCACACCGGGCAGTTGACGGAATGTATCCGGAATTTTTCCGACTTTGACCGGAGCTGTCTCCGGATTATAACAACAATCAACACCATCCGCCGGATACCCCGAAAGTCCCGGCATCATCAACGTTCCTTTTTCGGTTACGATTTTCTGAAGCACCCGGCAGAGATTTTCAGCACCGCCCTCAAATGTTCCCAGACTGCTTAAAGAAGAGTGTACATTTAATTGTATCCCCTCATACACGCCCAGTTCCCGCAGGACTTTTTCAAATTCTTCAGCCGTTGTGAAACGGGGCTCTTTTTGATATGCTTCACGAATCTGAGCATTATTCCAATCGTAGCACTCCATAAAAACTCAAGCCTTTTTCTTTGTCAGTATGCGGGCAAAGCCCTCTGAAACCATAAATTCAAGCAGGGCATTAAACAACTGTACCTCAACTTCAAATCCGTATTCATTGAGTATCTGATAAATTTCAAAAGTACTGTGTCTGCCGTCAGCCAGCATCATAGCATAATTTACCCAGCTGTGCGCCACCCAGCCGCGGATCAGAGAAGATATTTCAGGGAATTTTTCTTTGCGGTCGATGTAACGCTCAAAAGAGAACATCGCACAATAAAGTCTTTCAGGAAATCCCGCAATCAATCCGGGCGTTTCTGCGACAGGAATTGCTTCAAGAGTTCCGAACTCTTTCTTGTATTTTTCAATGATTTCCGCCGCCAACGCCTGTTCATCAGCTGAAACCAGACGCAAAATGGAATCCAGACGTTTCAAGGCTCTGTTCTTTGCAAAACGTGCGCTTGCTTTGCCTGAAAAGTGCGTTGTGTCCTTTTCATAGGAAACAACTTTTTCAGCAAGAGCTTCAACATCTTCTACGCCGAAATTGACCAGCGTTTCAGTGAACTCTTTGACAGCATTAAAAGTCCGGGAGATAAATTCCGGAGAAATCTTATCCGGCGTATCTGAAGATTTATGATAGTTGGGGTCGTTGACAAACTCCACCAGCGTCATCGGCACATCAAAAAGGGGATCACTCAAACCGATATCATTATCAGGGTGATTCAAAATTCCCGCCGTCAGTTCCTGTTTTTTTAAACAGGACTCAAGAAGAGCAACGGTAAAATTCGGAGAAATCACATCTGTATCCTGAATCCAGCCTTTGTTATCCAGATTGCAGCCGACCATATCCACATTGATTCCGGCGGCAATACGGGGAATATCTTTTACGTTATTGAGGTATGCCTGATAACTTCTTGCTTCATTGGTGAATGAAAGACGGATTCCGCGTTTGCGCTTTTTGCCTGCCAGACTGCGGACGATTGCCAGACTTTCGGCAACACCGCTTGCGTTGTCGTTTGCTCCCTCTTCAAAGAGATGTCCGGTCAACAGGATTTCTTCATCTGTTTCGCCGGGCAGCACACCGGTTACAAAGGGAATCGTTCCCGGCAGCATTGAGGTATCAGATACAGCGTGAACAAAAACAGGCTCGCCCGAAAGAATCAATTCTTTAAGCATTTTGCCTTTGCGCGGTGTAAGAGAAAATCCGAAAGGCTTCTGCGGCACATCCCACAGCGGCAGACGGTAATTGCACCACTGAGTGACATCTTCAAGATATTCAAATCCCTCTTTTCCGTAATAAGGTCCGGCAATAATGGCTGAAATGAATCCGATGGCACCGCGTTTGAGATATGCCAACACGTCTTCCATTGAAACGTGCTTGTGTCTGAAGAGAACGATTTTTCCTTTGACATCCTCATCATCCGGCAATGCCAGCTGTGCGGTCACATCCGCCGGATGACTGTAAAGCATGAGAGAACAGGGGGTATCTTTATAAGAACAGATCAATTCTTTTTTTCCATCAGGCAGCAGCAGTTCCAGAAAACCGTCGCGGGCATCCCAGCAAAGGGGCATGACCCAGCCGCCGTGATTGATTTTTCCGTCGGAGGGGAAGCGCAGTGTCTGCACATCAACCATCCCCAATTCACGCATTAAATCTTCCACCAGATCAGTTGTCTTTTTTCCCTCGCTGTAATTATACCAGCGGTCGTGAGCATGAATCCGCTGAATGACATCGAGCATGTAATCAATGGTGTTTTTCATATTTATTTTCTCCGCAATACATTTACCGCAGAAGTATATTTACAGTTTTTTCAGTTCAAGTTTGTAAGAAACAGGACGGCTTTCCTGATACAATTTCTTGTAGGCTTCATCCAAATTTTTCAAAGTCTCTCCGACCAGGAGTTTATTCTTTTTGTAATTTGCAATCACAATAGAATAATATTTTTTGTGTCCGCCTTTGGCTTTGCCGAAGCGGATATCAAACCATTTGTCAACAGCCTTGAAACAACTTGCCGGATCATTGACATCAGCTTTCTGCGCACGGGCAAAACGATCACACTGAACAACTGTGCGGAGAAGACCAAAACAACGTTTGATGACAGCAATCTGATTAAACATCACTTGAGCCTGCTTGCGTGAGGGCGTATCCAGAACAGCCAGATTGATACCTTTTTCAAGTTCAAAAGAAGAGAAAGTTCCAACCGGTGTACCATCGGCGAGCAGCTGATATTCTCCCTTTTCAAGACCGGTTATCTGCATAAGTTCAGTATTGAAATCTGCTGTAAAAGGAACCAATGTATCAATACCGGCATGCTGCTTTTTGTCAACGATAAAAGGCAGTCGTTCCGGCGCATATTCAAAAGAAATTCCTTTAACGGTTTTGTTCAGCCACCAGCCTTCTTCAACTGTTTTTATATCGCTGACAACTGCATGACGGACTGTTTTGACTTTGCCGTCAGCGGCATTGATACTTGTTTCTGCAATTTTTCCATTCAGAGAAGCCTCTTTGCAGAGGTAATATGCCATGAGCAGCTGTCCGAGAGTATTGGGGTGGACTTTATCCGTCCGCATGGGAGAATATTTCGGGTGTTTCTTTATGATTTCCGTCATGGGAGTATAAAATTCAACAACGTCCAGTCCTTTGGCTTTGGCTGTTTTGCGGACGATTTCCGCAGCAGTACCAAGTCCGACTTCGTTATAGGTGGACGGATTGTTTTTACCATACTGATTATAGGGAGTGGGCGTCATCAGGACCACCTGAACGCCTGCTTTTTTAAGACGGTCACAAATACGTTTGATATAAGTTTCATAACCTTTCAGCGGCTTCAGACGTTTGGCATCAAGTTCTTTGCCGCCTTTGGCATAAAGAGTCAGATTGATGTCGTTCATACCGAACATCATAAAAACACGGTTCGGCTTTTTATCCAGCACATCATACTGAAGTCTGCCCCATCCGCCGCCGGCACTGTCACCGGAAATACCGGCGTTTTCCAGACGGATTTGCTTGCCCGGATTGCGTAATTGATACATTGCCAAAGTCCAATAGAGATAATCTCCGCCGTGGGTGATACTGTCTCCGAGAAAGACGACTTTTTCATTTTCCTTAAATGGCGTAAGCGCATAACTGCTGAACATGCAACAGAATATGCCCGATAAAATCAGATATTTTACAGAATTAAACATAATAATCTCCTTAAGTTTATTTACTTTTTCAATCCGCATAATCCTGCTTTGGCACTTTCCGCAGAGCCATACGCAGGTAAAACCATGTGGCAAGTGCCGCCGCTGTCCAAGTGAAAGGATAGGTCAACTGCAGCATGGGATACGTCGGATCCAACTGATAAACGGTATAAAGCCAGACAAACCGCAATACACAGATACAGAATATCATGACAATCGTAGGTCCGACGGAGTATCCGAACCCGCGCAGAGCGGAAATGTAAATTTCCTGCAGACCGCAAGCAAACATCAGCGGCAGCATAATCCGGTATTTGACCACACCCCAGGCAATAACCTTGGGATCCTTATTGAAAAGACCGAGAGCCTCTTCTCTGAACAACCAGAGCAGGATACTGAAAACAACAGTGGTCAACACACACAAAATGGCACAATATTTAATGGACTTGCGGATTCTTTTATATTTTTTTCCGCCGTAATTCTGACTGACAAAACTCACCAATGCCTGTCCGATGGCGGTGGAAAGCAGAAAGCCGATGGCTTCCCAGGTTGAAGCAGCGGTGTTTCCGGCAAGTACTTCGGCGCCGAATGCATTCATAAAAGTCTGCACCCACAGATTGGCAAGAGAAAAACAGGCACTCTGTATTCCGGCGGGAACACCGATCCAGAGCATTCTTTTCAAATAATCCCAATGGATGGTCAACTGCCGGAACCTGACCCGGCAGGCAGTGCGGCTCGTCATAAGGACCCGCAAAACCAGAAGTCCTGAAAGCAGCTGTGAAATGATCGTTGCCGTTGCCACACCGCCGACGCTCCACTTGCAGACAATCACAAAGAAGAGGTTCAGCAGAACATTGACAACACCGCCGATTACCAGAAAGTAAAAGGGACGGCGGGTATCTCCGGCAGCCCTCAAAACAGCACTGCCGAAATTATAAAGCATAATGGCAGGCATACCGGCAAAATAAATCCGCATATAGGTTACAGCCATATCCAGAATTTCTTCCGGCGTATTCATAAGCTTCAGAACCGGACGGGACACAAAAAATCCGAAAAAAATCAGAAATATACCGGACAATAACGAAAATGCGATCGCCGTATGGACACTCCGTGAAACCTTGCTGCGTTCTTTTGCGCCGAGATGACGGGCAACAAGCACATTGGCTCCGATGGAAACACCGAGGCAAACGATCGTAAGCAGATGCGTGATCGAACTTGTCACGCCGACAGCGGCAAGAGCCTGATACGAGGCAAAACGCCCCAGTACAATCAAGTCTGCGGTGTGAAACAAGAGTTGAAGAATTCCGGAACAGATCAACGGAATTGAAAAAAGAACAATTTTCCGCAACAGCGGACCCCGGCACATATCCATCTGATACCGGGATTTGGATTGAGTTGCCAATGCCATAAAAAAACTCCTTAAAATACAACGGATATAATGTACACCCCCGCAGGGTTATTTCAAGCACCCGTTAAATGAATCATCGCAGAAACATACCGTAAATCAGAATTCCGGCAGAGGAAGTTTCAGCTGCTCTGTCTGCGGCAGGTCTGAGGATTGCAGACTGCTTAAACCGACGCCGAGCAGACGGACGGGATTTTTTCCGGCATCGGTACGGCGGAGTAAAGTTACGGCAAGTTCTCCCAAGTCTTCTCCTGAAGAGATTACGTTATCACTTCCGGCAGAGCGGGTCACGGTTTTGAAGTCAGAGAACTTCACCTTCAAATTGGCGGTTTTTCCGACGACACCGTGTCGCGCAGCACGGCGGAAAACTTTGCGGGCAAGCGTTCTTAAAACAATCCGCATTTCCCTCTCATCAGTCAAGTCCGTATCAAAAGTCATCTCCCTGCTGATGGATTTGGGGTCGCTGCAAGGCTCTACAGGACGGTCATCCACGCCGCGCACAACAGAATAAAACCATACGCCGGACTTGCCGAAAAGTTTTTTCAATACCGGCAAATCCAATTTTCTTAAATCTGCGCCGCTGCGGATATTCATGGAGCGCAGTTTCTGTGCGGCAACTTTACCCAATCCGTGAAACTTCTCAATAGGCAGTTTATCGAGAAACTCCAACGCTTTCTCAGGCGGAATTACGGTCAATCCGTCGGGTTTCTGAAAGTCTGAAGCAATTTTTGAAAGAAATTTGTTATAGGACACCCCCGCCGATGCCGTAAGGCCGGTACGGTTGAATATCTCATGACGGATATAACGGGCGATTCGGGTCGCACTGGACCAGCCGAAACTGTTTTCAGTCACATCCAGATAGGCTTCATCTATGGAAACCTGTTCAATCAGAGGGGTTATTTCATTAAAAATTTCCATAATACACCGGGATTCCGCCACATAACGGCGGTGATCCGGTTCAATGAATACGCCCTGCGGACACAAGCGGCGCGCCGTTGCGCTGGGCATGGCAGAGTGTACTCCGAATTTCCGCGCCTCATAAGAACAGGTTGACACAACGCCCCGCCGTTCAGGAGAACCGCCGACAATGACCGGAACTCCCCGCAGTTCAGGACGATCCCTCTGTTCCACAGAAGCAAAAAAAGCATCCATGTCAATATGAATGATTTTACGCATAAAATAATCAGGAATCCCCCAACAGGCGCAAACGGCGTTTACCGAGCGGGAACTTCACCTGAAAGACCAGACCTCTGCCGGGCGAAGACACGATACCGAAATCCGCCCCGTGCGTGCGGCACACCCGTTCAATGACCATCGTGCCGATACCGTTCCCCCCTGCCCTGCCGGTTTCAAAGGCATTGAACATGCTCCGCAATCTTTCGGAATCCACGCCGCTGCCGGAATCCGCAAATTCAATCACCCAGTTTTCCGCTTCGGTATATCCGAAAATTTCCAGCGTTCCGCCGTTGGTCATCGCCTGAACGGCGTTACGGATAATATTGTAAAATGCCTGTTTCAACTGTTTGCTGTCGCCTGTCACCGACGGCAGAACAGCCGCCCAGTTGCATTTGACTTCAACCTGACGCGCCTCAACTTCTGAACGCATGAATTTCAGCACATCCACAACGATTTCCCGCAAATCCACGGGTTCAAACACAGGAACTGCAGGACGGATTTCCGTTAAAAATCCGTGAATGATACTGTCAAGGCGTTCCACTTCGCTCTTGCAGATACGGAGCATATCTTCCATTTCCTCACGTTCCATGACATCCGGATCGCTGATACTCTGCTCCAATATCTGCAAGTTGAGGTACAGACTGTTCAGAGGATTGCCGATTTCATGGGCGACTCCCGCCGCAAGCTGGGAAACGGCTTTAACGGTTTCACTTTCAAGTTCTGAAAGTGTTTTTTTGCGATGCTCAGTCACATCCCGCAAAATCACCGCCGCAAGTTTCGTATCTTCCGGCAGGGGAACAAGGTAAAACTGGATGAAGCGTTTTTCAGGATAAAGTATTTCAACTTCCTGCCGTGCCAGACGGCTCCAGGCTTCTTCGTCTTCAAGAATAATCTGCCGCCAGTTCACGCCGCGCAGCAGCTGGGATACGCGGATTCTTGAAAGGTCTTCAGGCAAACCCAGCAGTTTTTTTGCAGCACGGTTGAAATAGCGGATCCGTAAATTCTGATCCACAACCAGCACGCCCTCTTCAATGGAGTTGAAGACCGTTTCCAGAAAACCCTTATCCTTTGCCAGACGCAGAATATATGCCTGACGGCTCCCCGCATCCAGATCATCAAACCTCTCGCCGAAGCGGTCAAGGAAATTTTTTTTGACTGCCATATTTACAAATCCCTGTTATCAGTGTATATTTATATAAATAAGATAACTCTTTGAGAGCAAAAGTTCAAATTTAAAACGAGGATATTGCCATGAAACATCGTTTTCTTCTGTCAGGTCTGCTGTTTTCTTTACTCTTTTGTGCTTCTGCGGAAACAACGGTCTATTATTCTGAGAATGAAGATACCCGTCCGAAAGTTGAACAGACGGGAACTTTTTCTGCCCTGCCCTCCCCCGGAGCCAAAAACAATTCCGGCGTTCCCCGCGGCTCCTCTGCCGGAAGACTTGCCGTCAACAACATGGCGTTTTCGTGGAAACCATCTCAAATAAGCACCAAAGCCACCGGCGGCGCAGATTTGATTTCTGCAAGTCTCTCTGACGATGAAACCGTGTTACTGATTGCTGAAAGAATCGGCGGCAGCAACAAGCCCAACTCCACAAGATTGGTTCTTATCAATATCCGCAACAACAAAATCATCAGAAGCGTTCTTTTGAACGAAAAGCGTATCAGCGATGTGATGTTCATTCCCGGTTCTGATAAAATTCTTGCTTCAAGTGCAGCTCAAAAGGAGTTCAATACCGTTGATTCTCTGCTTGTAATTGATTTAAGACTTAATAAAATCACCAGAGAAAGTGCGCCCGCAAGCGGTAAAATCACCTCATTCTGCACCGATGGCTCAAAAGCGTGGTACTCTATTGAAGGCTCCTCTTTTATCTCTGAAATTTCTCTTGATGACATCAAGGCAAAGCCTGAAGTTTTCCGCAGTCTGGTAAATTCTCCCCGCCTTGCCCTCTCTCCGGACAGCACAACCCTCATCGTTTACGGAAAAAACAAACTTGAAAAATACAAAGTCTCTCAGGAAAAACGCCCTGCCCTGCTGCAATGCATTGATACGCTCCCGCGCTTTTCGCCCACACAGGCCCTGATTGCCGATGATTCAGCAAGTTGTATTCTTCTTATTGAACCCGACAGAAAAGCCGTTCTCTACCGCGAAACTGTCCCGACAGAACTTTCAGAAAAACCCGCCGGTTTCCAGGCTCTTTTCCGCAAAGAAAATCTGCTGCTATACGGCATGCTCAAAAATAATGCCATTGCAAGGATCACGTTGCCCAACACCGATATTGAAGGACGCCCCGTCGTTCCCGCCAAACTCAAACCCGTCAACAGAAACGCCACCTGGAAACTTTTCACCCTCTCAGGATCCCCTCAAAAAGCCGTCTTAATCGACATCCGCGGCAACATAACCCTCATCGAAATCACCAAACGCAAATGGAAAAAATCCCCCATCCTCACCGTTGACAAAACCGGCATGAAATAGTGCTTTTTCCTGATAAAGGCTGATGGTTCTTGGGGAAGGGGAAAACTTCTTTTCACGAGAAAAGAAGTTTTCCCCTTCCCCAAACCCCAACCCTTTTCAAGAAAAGCGGAGTATTTTGAGATTGGAGAATACAGGCTTTTTTGAACAGTCTGTTATCTTAAACACATCCTCCCCCGCAGGGGCAACTTCACATCTATTGGCTGCCGAATGGATTTTACGGATAGACACGGACTTTTATGGACAAGTTAATTATCTGAAAATTGTCCGTTAGCGTCTGTTTTAATCCGTTTTGCTGCCAAGTTCGAAATCCAAGTGCAAGCACAGTTTAAAATAAGGATCATAAGATATATAAAAATTACCCTAATGGTCTATGATTTTTTTAACAGTTTTTCCCATCATGTGTGAGTGGGAAAAATTGGACTAAAAAAAAGGATGTCTGTAAAAATCAACCGAAAAATATTCTTTTAATCCTTGACAAAAAAAGATT
>JAZQYS010000187.1:0-5634 GCA_045633645.1 Victivallaceae bacterium
CCGCCGATCCCGAAGGACCGGCAGGGCTGTATTTGATCGCGATCTTATCTTGCAGAAGGTAATATATGGGGAAAAAATTTAGAAAGACAGTTCGCTGAAAAAACTGTAAAATGTCTTACGATGCAGATATTCGTCGTTGAAGTATCTCAGAGCCAATCTCCGTCTTCTGCCATCCCATGTGGCAAGGCAAGAGTCAGAAGACGGTTTCTTCCCGAAGAGGCCTGAGGGCAGTACACGATTTTTTTCGAGTTCAACAGACTCAAAATCGTGCGGCTGAAATATCCGCTGTAGGGGGGCATGCCCAGTTCAGCGGCAAGACTTGTTCGCGTGATCGGTCCTCGGGCAAGGATCCTGAGGATCCTCTCGGGGAGTTTTCCCCTTGTTTTTCTTTTGTACACGGGACCGACGCTTTCGCGCTCGATCATACGGAATGGGAAGTAAATGTCCGAAACCTTTTCTCCGCGGCAGAGGGCGGACAACAAGTCCACGGCGGCCTCGGCGAGCTGGGTGTAGTCCATTGCCATGCCTGTGACCGAAGGGGCGCAGTAGGGCAGAATATCCTTTTGCTCCCAACTCACGACGCTGATGCGTTTCGGCACGTTGAGTTTGAGTTTTTCAATCAGCGAAAGCGCATTCCGGGCGGCGCCTTCGTCGACGGCAATCAGGGCGGTTGCGCCGTTGGAGACCGCCTGTTTCAAGAGTGCGAGATTTTTGTCGAAGGAGTTGTCGCGCATACCGAAGATGCAGTTCTGTTCTGGATGCTGGACACGGCGGCTTCTCAGATAATCGCAGAATCCTTGATACCTGGTACGGCGCTGTTCGATCTCCATGGCGTCGGGAGCCAGCAGGAAGATGCGGCGGTGGCCCAGCTGATAGAATTTATCCAGCAGCAGCGCCATGGATCTTGCGCTGTCCATGTTCACATGGGCCAGCAGATGCTCCTGCCGGTACAGGGCGGGATTGGAGTTGATACGGACCAGCGGCAACTGAAAATGATCGAACCACCTTGCCGTCAGGTCGGGTTCCCATGAAATGCTGATCCCGCCGTCGATGGTACGGCTTGTCAGGGCGTTCAGGTCGTCTTCCAAAACAATCTCCATACGGACGGCGCGCCGGTGGAGTACATAGATTACGGCGTTGAGCAATTGTGCCACGTAGCCGTCCAGCCGGAAACGCCAGGGAGCGGGGAGAATGACCGCCAGACGCCGGAGCCGATTGCTCTTTGCGAAGTAACCGAGCCGACGCGCCTGTTCAAGCACCTTGCCGCGCAGAAATTCCGAAACATCGGGGCTGTTGTTTATCACCTTCGAAACGGTCGCCTGAGAACATCCCGCCGCCCGGGCCACGTCTGTACCGGTGATCTTTTTTTGAAGCGCTTTCTGTGTCATTCCGATCTCCTCTTTGATTTGCCTTTTTTATCATTTGCCCTTTTTGCATAAAATACTCCTTTTTTTCTAAAATTCAACAGAAAGAGAAAATGAATTATTATTTTTTATTCGTAAAAAGGGGGAATCAATCTGTTGCATTTTCGCCCGCTTTACGGTATATTCTCTGACACAGGGAAAGAAATCACTCACAGGAGACCGCACATAATGATTCGACTTGGAATGTTTTTACCTCCGGTTCCGGATTACAGATGGAAACTTGCCGCACAAACTGGCGTGCATTATGCAGTTTGCAGAGTCAATCCTGCATTTTCTCCTTTTTCATTGGATTCAATGGCAGAAGCTCAAAAAACATTTTTTGATGCCGGTTTTGAAATTGCAGCTTTGGAGGGCGATCAATTTGATATGTCCAGAATCAAGCTCGGTCTTCCGGGAAGAGATGAAGATTTGGAAAAATATTGCTGCATGTTGAAAAATATGGGGGAACTTGGAATTCCCGTTCTCTGCTATAATTTTATGGCAGGTGTCGGCTGGTTCCGCTCGAAAAATGATGTGCCGTATCGCGGCGGCGCGCTGACCAGCCGCTGGTCGAGAGACGACGTGCCGGAAGAGCCTTTAAAATTTTCTCACGAACAATTATGGGATAATTATACTTATTTTCTAAATGCAGTCATGCCAGCAGCAAAACGTTATGGCGTGCAGATGTGTCTGCATCCTGATGATCCGCCTGTTTCAGAATTGAAAGGTTATCCGCGAATTATTACAAATGCGGATGCCTATCGCAAGATGTTGAAACTTACCGAAAAAGGAAATTCAGGAATTACATTCTGTGCAGCAACTATAAGAGCAATGGGCGAAGATGATATTGCATTGCTCAAGGAATGGCATAAAAAAATACCGTTTGTGCATATGCGTGACAATCAGCATATTTCTGATGGGTTTATGGAAACTTTTCATGATAACGGACCGACAGATCTTGTTGAAAGATTCAGAGTTATAAGTAAATTTGAGCATGATGTACTGGTTCGTCCCGATCATGCACCGACGATGTACGGAGAGAATAATTCCGAACCCGGATATGCGGCTTTGGGACGAATAATGGCAATAGAGTATTTCAAAGGCATTCTTGATACACTTGAAGTTGAATATAAATAAATTTTTTTAACCTGTATAAACAAGGAGAAAAAATGAAGAAAAACAGTTTAGCTGAAGTAAAATTCACCTTAATTGAACTTCTTGTCGTAATTGCGATAATCGCAATTCTCGCCAGTATGCTGCTTCCTGCACTGAATAATGCAAGAGAAAAATCACGATCTGTCAACTGTTCAGGAAACCTCAAACAATTAGGTCTTTACAGTTCTTTATATACACAGGATTTTAATGATTGGCTGGTTTCTGCCTCTCACAGCGGAAAAACATGGTACGCAAATTTCTGTGAACTTTATGCAAAAATTCATCCCTATGCGGCATTGGGTGGAGATTCTTCAAATGCAAACAGTCGCGTAAATAAAGGGAAAACTGTTTTTCAGTGTCTTTCCGATGAACGAACCAATTTCCTTGCAACTGTCAGCTACGGAATCAACTCACTCATCGCTTGTGATGAATCTTCTACTGCTCCGACCTATTACAGATTAAAAATTAATCAGGTCAAAAGTGCCAGCTCAACAATGATGTTTATGGATAACTGCTATAAGCAGACCCATTCTTATTACAAATCCCAGAACTGTTTTCAGGCGAACCCGTACTCTGCGAACATTATTCCAGCTTTCTGGAGACATAAAGACTCTGCAAACTATGTTACTGTCGATGGCAGTGTTCATAATGGAAATGATAGAACAATTCCTTACAACAACGGAGTTTGGGTCAATCCGGAAAAAAATGTATTTTGGGGGAAACCGCAATGACATTCAGAAAGTTAGTCTGCTTTGCTGTCCTGACGATCATTCTTTCGTTCAATGCTGACGCTCAAAAAATAAAGTACGGCATCACTGAAGAAACCGGTGCGCTCGGAAAACGTAATGATTTTGATAAATCTTCGTTGGCAGAGTTCTTTCGGGCTGATAATATTGATGCCACTTTATTTCCCGGCGACATGCTTCATAAACGGGGAATCACAAAGGCACAGCTGAGTAAACTTCTACAGGAATTTCATGTTATAAATATCCGTCCTTCCGGAGAAGGAATCAGAGTTTTTGATGCAGAACTGAAAGCTGCGGCAAAAGTGACCTCTGCTGCATTGCTGGATTATGTAAAATCCGGCGGCGGTTTAATCGTTCAGCTGCGTCCTTCCAGATATTCGAATTCCAATGATGCAAAATATTGGAATGAAGTTTTTGCTCCATTCGGCATTACTATTGATAACAATTATGGCCTTGCCGGTATGAAAATGGTCCAATTTGCCCAGAAGCCCGGCAGCAGAAATGAGTTTTTTTATACAGATAACATTCAGAAACATGAAATAACAAAAGGCGTAAGCGGACTTTGGCTGCCTGTTAATTCTTTTGATAGATTTCCTGCCTGTCCGGTGATAAAATATTCAGCCGAATATACTGTCCCTGTACAGAGCGGAAGCAATACCGGAACATATTTCTGCAATGAGCTGGATCGTCATAATTTTGTTTCCGGCAAAACTCAGGTCATTCCGTTAAAAGCTTCTGTTCCTATCGTTGCCGTAAGACAAATTGGAAAAGGTTATGTCGTCAGCATTGGTGTTGATATGATTCATACAGGCATGAATTACAATAATCCTGTGTGGGGAAACATTACAGAAACCAGGGGTTTGAACGGCAAACGTTCAGACATGATGACACTGATGAAAAATTCTGTCATCTTCGCAGCAGCTCCGGCATTGAAAAATCCGAATCTCGGAACATTTGTCTTAAAAAAATTGCCGCCGGTACAATTTCCGGATGCTGTCTATTGGGATAATAACGATTTTCCCTCTCAATCCGGACAATTGGTTTACGGGATTTTCGGTGCCCATACTACTTTCACAGATGGAAAAAGTTCTGTGGAAGAATATGTCAGAAGTGCTAAAAAGGCTGGATTGCAGTTCATTGTATTTGCTGATCCTATTGACAAACTTACTCCGGAAACGCTTGAGATGCTCAAAGCTGAATGCAAAAAGTTTTCTGATGCAGAATTTTTCGCCTGTCCCGGAATGGAATTTACAGATGGAAGTAATTTGAAACGCTTTGTTTACGGTGAAAGAATCAAACATCCCGGCACAAAGAAATTCAAGTCG
Organism: Victivallaceae bacterium; assembly: GCA_045633645.1. Lineage (GTDB taxonomy): Bacteria > Verrucomicrobiota > Lentisphaeria > Victivallales > Victivallaceae > UBA1784. Next base: position 4,630 of record JAZQYS010000187.1, read on the forward strand.
AACAGTTGGGAATATCCTGTTTTCGAAAACGGAAAAGTCGTAAACTCCGGATATTTTATTATTACAACCTGTTCATTTTCCCCCAATGGATTTCTTGACAGCAAAGATTTTCCGAAAAATAAAGTTCATCCGGAAAACCTCTGGTGGTTCTGGACTTCTGTTCCGTATGTTTTCGAAAAGGGAAAATTGATTGCAAATAATACAGATTTCGGACGTAATCTGCTCCATGACCTCCGTCTTACTGTTCCTGTAACTTTTGACAGAATTTATTCCGCTGATGATATCCCAAGATCAAAGAATACCGCTGTGACCGGCGGATATTCTCTTGAGCTTGTGAAAAAAATTCTTAATGTAGGAAGCAGTTATTGGCACGCAGAAAAAGCAAACCTGTTCTGTTCCTACGGCAATGGAGGAAAACTGAAGGTCAATTCTTTTAAGGCTATCAATGCACAGGAAGATCCCCGCCGTCTTCATACTAGAGGAACCCAGCGTGTTCGCGGATATTTCAGCGTAGAAAGCCCGAATGGAATCAAAGAAGTCCGGATCATGGATAGAAACCGTGGTGCTCTTCGTGTTTTTTCCGGAAAAGGTTCAAAGATCTTTGAAAAAGAATTTGAGCTTGTTCACGACAAACAGCATTATATCTTTTTGGAAGTTGAAGATATGAAAGGTGGTCGTTTGATTTCAAACTTCATCCGTTTGTATGACTACAAGCAGGGCCTTTTCCGCTGCAATGACAACATGAATATTCTGGGAGCACTGGGCGTTTGCTGGCATCCAAACTGGCCTGAAAAGATCAGCATTTACAAATATTTCCGTAATGTTGAACTGTTTAGCGTACAAGGTTGGGACCGGGCAACGGCAGACTGTCCGCAGCCGAGAATGTTTGCTCAGAACTCTCTCTTTGCTGAAGGAATCGGTGAAGTCTATCCGCAGAATCGGGAAACTACAGACGGAGTTGTCATTGATGTGAAATTGAACGGCGGCGATTTACAAATCGTTGAA
>JAZQYS010000188.1:0-2443 GCA_045633645.1 Victivallaceae bacterium
AAATCAAAAAAGATGGTCTTTACACAAAAGCATTGAAAACGCAAAAAAATACCTTTGCGGATTTTTTACAGAAATATCCTGTTGAAACTGAGCTGGTGGATAGAGTAACGTATCTTTATGATGAAACATACTGCCTGTTGAGAGATGCCGCTCTTGAGTTTGCTCTTGAAAATTACAATCAGTCCAAGCGCAAACTCAATCAAATTACTTTTGACGATATTTTGAGAAAGACCCGTGATGCCTTATCCGACGCTGACTTCACTTCAGCTGTAAAAAAGCGGCTCAAAGCGGGAATCATTGACGAGTTTCAGGATACTGATCCGGTGCAGTGGGAAATCTTTAAAACGCTTTTCAACGATACGCTGCTGTATCTGGTAGGTGATCCGCGTCAGGCGATTTACCAATTCCGCGGCGGAGACATCACGACCTATCTTGCGGTCAGGAAATTAATCAAAAAAGAAAACCGTCATACGCTGACAACCAATTACCGTTCCTGTCCGGAATTGCTGAATCAAATAAACATCTGTTTCAGAGAACATGCAAGCGGTTTTGCAAGTAACGAAATTGTTCTGGATGAAGTCAAGCCTCCGGATGATCCTGTCAAGCCGCTTATCATAAAAAAGGATAATGATAATCCGGAAAAAGATGAATATGATTCTCGTCCTCTGAAAATCGTCCCGACCAACGCAGATACATTATATGATTCTGTTGCGGATATCATCATTGATCTGCTCACAAATAAAGATATCAGAATTCCGGCAAAAGATGATGAACCGGAAAGAGAAATCCGTCTTGAGGATATCACCGTTCTGATACGCGAATGGAAGAACGGTTTTGCGATCAAAGAACTCCTTGAAAAGAGAAATATTCCGGCAATCGTATTGAGAGCAGACAGTGTATTCACAACTGCTGCTGCTGAAATGCTGCAAAGGGTCCTTACAGGTATCTTGAACGCAAACGATCAATCATCTCTGTTTCTTGCGCTGACAACACCGATTTGCGGCGTTTCAATGGATGAACTGGCACAGGAAAATGCCCGTCAGTCTGAAAACATTTCAAAAAAATGCACAAATCTTGCCGAACTGGAAAAAGTCTGGCAGCAGCAATCTTTTTACGTCATGTTCAAAAAACTTCTGACTGACTTTGACGTTGAAAAAAGATTCACCCTTCAACCCGGCGGTCTGCGCGACCTGACGGATTTGATTCAGTTAGGCGATCTGCTGCATCAGGAAAGTGCCCGCCGCAACCTGTCTCCTCTGGCGGTATTGGATCATCTGATATTCAACCGCAGTCACTCTTCAGATCAATTTCCGAGAGAGCAGGAAACTGACAAAGGTGCTGTCATCATCACAACAGAACACAAAAGCAAGGGTCTGCAATATCCGATTGTTCTGCTGCCCGATTGGAATAAGCAACAAAGAACATCTTCAATTTACCACGATGCAGATGGAGAGCTGCTTTACGGTGGAGACGATGCAAGCCGCCAAAAACTTGAACTGATCCAGGAGGAACTCCGCCTTGTTTATGTTGCAGTTACCCGGGCGGAACACGCATGTTACATTCTGGCAACGCCTCCCGTGGATAAGAAAAAATTAACTCCGTTGAACTGGCTGTGGTACAAAAGGAACCAACCTTTCTCAGAAAAAGAAGAAGATTGTTCCGAACGGTTGAAATCCTGTACGGAACATGATTTTCCGGAGAATCTGCGAGTCGAGCTGCCTCCGTCAAAAGAGTATAAGCCGAAAAAATCAGACAAACTTCTTGAGGTGCAGGAAATGCCGAAAATCCCGGGTCCCTGTATTACGACAAGTTTTTCAAGCATGGCGCCGGGACACTCCGGACAACTGTATCTGCCTCCGGATCCGGATGATAAAGAAGATGATGAAGATGATTCAACAGAAGACGGTCTGCCGCCTCCTGAAAAACAAACTGATCCGCTCCGCCGTTTGAAGGGCAAAAACTTCGGTCTGCTCCTGCACGGCATTATGGAAACGGTGGATTTCACGGCGTCTGATGACATCATCACTGAGGCAGTCAAACGCGATATCCTGCTGACAGAACCAACTGAAGAAGAAATCAAATATTCTGCTCAAGTTATTTCAAATACTTTGAAACTGCAGCTGCCCGGCGGTCCGCGTATTTCTGAAATCAGCAAGGAAAAGCGTCTGCCTGAAATGAGATTCCATTTCCGTTTCAACTCCAATCTCAATAAAGGTGCCATCCGTACTGCCGCAGCAGAGCATCTGGCTGAAGTGCATGAGAAAAAACAGGGTGATCACATCACCTATCACGGCGGATTCCTTACCGGCTCCATTGACCTTTTGTTTGAACATGACGGAAAATATTATGTTTTGGACTGGAAGAGCAATCTTCTGCCGGAGTATTCTCCCGCCATGCTGAAACAATCCATCATCCACAGTTATTATCAGATGCAGTATCTGAT
>JAZQYS010000189.1:0-2636 GCA_045633645.1 Victivallaceae bacterium
AAGAAAATCCCGGAGAAATGATAGAATATGCCGGAGGTCCGGTTCAGGGACCGGAAGGAAATGAGCTTTACGGCCGCCCGACACGCCCCTCCGCTGCATCTGAAAAATTCCGGAGTTATTTTTGCAATCAGTTGAAAGAACTGGCGAAATACATAAAATCACAACCATGGGCAAACCGTGTGATCGGATTAAGAATCAATTACGGAACTTTTTGTGAATGGCATTCATTCGGAATGTATAACGCTCCGGATACCAGTCCTCTCATGACAAAAAAATTTCGCTCATATCTTAAAGACAAATATAAGACTGAAACAACTTTGAAAAACGTCTGGAACGATCAGAAAATCACATTTGATACTGTTTCAGTTCCCGATATGGCAGAACGTTCGACGGGGGGATTATTTCTTGATCCGGTCAAGAACCGCAAAACACTTGATTACTTTGAGTGTTTCACATCAATCAATGCTGATTTGTTATTGATGGCTGCTGAAACTGTCAAAAAAGAATTGCCCGGCAGACTTTGCGGCGCATATTACGGTTATGTATTTTCAACTCATCCGCCTGAAGGCAGCAATATTCTGCTTGATAAAATATTGTCATCACCTTTTATAGATTTTGCCAGTAATCCTGCTCCTTACACCGGATATGTCCGTCTGGCGGGCGGAAGTTTCCCCCACAGAACAATCCCCTCCGTCTTCCGCAGATACGGAAAACTGGCGATCATTGAAGATGATTCAAGATTTCATCACCTTCTCCACATAACCAACAAAGCATTTTCATCCCGTTCTCCGCTGGAATCACGAATGATCGTGCGCCGCAATATCTGCAATATGATCTTTGACGGAACCGGAATTCAAATCCACGATGCCTCAAAAGGAAATAACCGTCCGCATACTTTTGATGACCCGGCAGTCGTTTCAGGCATAAAAGAAACATTATCTGCAATTCAAAAAACCGGAAAAATCCCGCAATATTCCGGAAATAAGTGTGCAGTTGTCGCAGATTATCGTGAACGGCTACGTGTCAGCAGGGCGAAACAGGGTAATCATTTGAGAAACAGCATTTTCGCAACGGCAATACCTCATCTGAACCGTTCAGGTATTCCGTATGACCTGATGTCGCTGCAGGATTTTCTTGTTTCAAATCAAGAATACAACACGGTGATTTTTCTGAATGCTTTTTCCCTCTCTGATTCTGAACGTAAAGCAGTTCAAAAGAAAATCCGCAAAGCCAATGTCACAACCGTTTGGTTCGTTGCCCCCGGCTCCGTCACAAAGAACGGGTTCTCTGACAAAGCCATGTGTGATTTAACAGGAATAAAATTATCCGGCTCCGGTGTTTTACCCAACGTAAAATGTGTGGATACAAATGTAAAACAATTGCCGGGAAACGCCGTCATCAAGGTTTTGCCGGATAAATCAAAAGCCGTTTTTTCTGCCGTTTTGCCAAAATCAGGTACTCAATGGCAGCAACTGCTTGGAGCTCTCGGAGTTCACGCATACATCAAACCTGAAAGTTACTTCCGCCGTCATGGAAATCTTTTTATGTTTCACACAGGAAAAAAAGGTCTGCATACCATCACTTTGCCGGAAAAATCGGGAATGGTAACAGAACTTTTCAGCGGCAAGAAATATTCTCTGCCTGTCATCAAAATACAAACAAATGGTCCGACGACCCAATTATTCAAATTACAAAATCGTTAAGCAGAAAGGATTCATTTCATGAGCAGATCCAATTATCGCAAAAACAGAGTTGGTTTCACTTTGATTGAACTTCTTGTCGTTATTGCAATTATTGCGATTTTAGCGGCAATGCTGATGCCCGCACTGCAGCAAGCAAGAACAACTGCCAGAGATATGGCATGTTTGAATAACCTCAAGCAATTAACGCTACCGTATATTGCCTATGCCGGAGATAACAACGGCTGTATTCTGCCGACAAAAATCAATGCCTACAACAGCGGTTCCTGGCCGGGAGTAATAGCCAATGCGCTGTATAAAATCCCCTCCGGACAAGGTCAAATCGGCGTGTATGCTGCAACGAACAAAGTTAAACTGCCGCTGTTTGAGTGTCCAAATGAAGCCACCCCCATAGGACAAAAAGAAAATTCGCATTTCATGTTTTCCCATTATGTTGTAAATCAACTTCTGGTCGGCACTACGGGAGATACAAAATATTTGACACGCCGCGAAAGTCAAGTTTCACAAGCAGCCAAAGCAGTTCTTTTGTTTGATTCGTCTGAAAAGCAGGCTTGTTATCAGCGAACTCTCAATGACACATCCGGAGAACGTGTTGCTTTAAGACATGGTTCATCTGCGGTAATACTTGATAATGCCACTTACAAACATTACATCGGACAAAAAATCAACATGTCGTTTTATGACGGACACGTTGAAGCCGTCTCACGCCAAAAACTTTTCAATCCGCAGCCGGGTACATGGGGCAGAGCCATACTCACACTGGGGTATAAAAACGATTATGCCTACTGATGAAAAAATTAAAAAACGGCTATTTTCAGATGAAAAAGAAAACGATTATTCAAGAGATCACAAATGCCATCCGGCTGCCGCAGATCCCGGAATATGAAATCACGTTGAATGTATCTTCAGGCGATGATATCCGGGAAAAAATCACAC
>JAZQYS010000190.1:0-8482 GCA_045633645.1 Victivallaceae bacterium
ACAACGATGATTCTGTCCACGGCAAAAAATGGTTTTGTCTGAATGGAAACAAAGGCTTCTGCTTCGTTATTAAGACCGCTTGTATCATAATAACGGGATAAATCCGCCTGTAAATTCCAACTGGGGTGAACCCAGATAAAACAGCTGGAACTGAGAGAAAAACTTCCCGTTGCGTAATAATGAAATCCCTCTTTATCAACAGCTTTCGGACGGCATATTCTCACCTGCTTGCGCCGGGATTCGTCAAAAAATCCGAAACGCAGCGGCTCTTTGTTGAAACGGTTGGGGCCGAAAACGACAGCTTTTCCGCCTGCGGCTTTGGTATCGTTTTTAAGAAAAACATATCTTGCCTTGCGTGACAGCAGCGGCCAGGTGAAGTCTGCGATGATTTCTCTGTTGCGGAGAAAATCCGGCAATTCTGCAGTCACCTGAAGTCCGTCAATAAAATCACCCATCTGTTTTTCAAGTTTCCTGATTCTTCCCGCAGAAATCTGAGGAAGAGTATACATCGCTTTTAAATTTTCTTTAAAGCGTTTGATAACAGGTGACAAATCTTTCAAACCAATCTCGCGGCGCCGGGCAAGACAACCGTAATCAATGGTCAGGCGTTCTTTTTTAATTCTTGCAAGCAAAACTTTATCATTGGCAGCTTTTTTTTCAGCGGCATCAAAAAGCTGATTCATTCTGCTGAAAAATGCTTTGTTCAAATCGTGCCGGTTATGCGTGTCCAATGCTCCGGACGGACGCCAAAGGGCAGAGAAACTTTTTTCAAGATATTCGTGGCAGGCAAACATCTCATCTGCCGCCGGACCGTAATACGCTTTCATAAACTTTTTGACCGCGGAAGTGAACTCAAATTCCGGATTTTTCATACCCTGTGCGCCAAGCCACAACCGCAGGGCGTGAAATGTGGTGCTGTGCGGTTCTTCACATTCGGCAAAGTACGAGTGAACACCGAGTTTGCGGTACATGCGGGAGTTCTCCCATATCGCACGGGTGTTGAGCGTGGGATAATTGCTTTTTCCGGAATAAAGAATCCAATAATCCCAGATGGCGACATTCCCGATACTTTTCCACTTTCTGATCTGTTCCAGACTTGAAGCATTTTCAGGAGAACGCAGTCCGCGCATGGTGTCGCGTTTGTAAGCATTGCCCCACTCACGTCCCAGCTGGGCGATACGGATTGTGACATTTTTTGCGGGTTTTATCCCTTTGGGGGCATTTGCCGCCGCCATATACGCGCTGCTGATGATTTCTTTTTCAGGGAAAGCCGAAGCAATCTCATTCATGAATGACAGCATAACTCCTGAAAACGAACCGTATTTTTTCTTTGCCGCACGGCACTTGGCACACAAACAGTACGAGGGATTGTCATTCGGATCAAGAACGTAAGAAGAGGCATAAATTCCCTTTGCTTCATCCTTGCGGATATATCCGGCAAGTTTTTCTTTGAAAATACGCCGTGTTTTGGGGTTGCTGTAACAAATCTGTCCGGGTCCGGAGGCATTGACGGCTTTGACTGTTTTTCCCGCAGAATTGACTGAAAGGATATCTTCATCCGCTTTGGCCAGTCCTCGGGTGTAATCGTAAAAATTGTGGCAGGGGCGGGGCGAACCGTAAACAGGCGCAATCCCCCATGCGATTGCTTCTGCAGGCAGTTTTTCATCAAAAAAGAGATTCAGCCGACTGCGGAGCATAAAACGGATTCTTGCCGGATTATCTTTACCGAAATAGGAGTAAACTCCCCGCACTTTGAATGCCGGTTTTCCGCGCAAAAGCAGATTTTCTGACCAGGTGTAATTTTTTTGAACCGGAACAAAGGTACAGTCCTCTGAAGCATAAACTGCGCCCAACTCTTTTTCAGAAAACTCAAGAACGGCATAGATGACACCGGTATTCCTGCCGCCGTTGATGATCAGATTGCCGTCAACGGCTTTGATACACCACTCTTCTTTCGCCATTTTTCCGGAATCAAGTTGGTGCTTCACCGCAAGAGAAGTATTTCCAAGATAAATTGCCTTTGAAGGAGTTTTACCGTAAACGATATCAACTTTTTGTGCCTGAGATTTTTCCAAAACTTCAATCAACTCTGCAAGCGCCAGTTTTTCAGCATTATCAGGCGCAGAAGGCATGACAACTGTCAATGCTGAAAGATTCAGCACTGCAGCGGCGGCAAGAAAAAACAGCTTCCGCATCATGCGTTTTCTCACTTCACGCTGACAGTAAATTCAATCTGCTGAGCAGGAGCAACAGGATAAATCCGCACCCACACCCGGTTGCCTTTGGGGTGTGTTTCACAGCTGACACGGATTTTTCCCTTGCTTATCAAGGTAAATTCTTTTCCCGCTTCTCCCTTGAAAAAGGTCATGGAAATCACCTGATTGCGGAGCTGATACCAGGCAAATTTTCTGATTCCGACCACAGGAACAGTCTTGCCGTTGAACACAAAATTCTTTCCTTTAACGCTGTCAAGCGGGAGATTGAGGAACAGAAAACGCTCTTTGACATCACCCTTATCCTGAAATTTCCATGCAACGGAATAGGCAAAAGTTTTATCCTTTTGAGCTTTCAAAGCCGTTGCAATCACAACGGGCGCTGTCTTTCCCGGAAGAACAGTTTCCCAGACATCCTTTTCTGTCATGCGGTTCTTTGCGGCACGTTCTTCGGGACTGATCCATTTGGTCGTCTGCGTGTAAGGCACAAGTTTCACCTCTCCCCCGAAACTCAAAACAGCGTTTTTCAAAACCGGTTCCGCTCCGCAGAGGAAAAACGCAGAAACAATTGTTAACAAGATGGAAAAACATCTGATATTCATTTTAAAACTCCTGATTTCTTATTTGGCACTCGGCACATATTGGCTCATAACATTGTTTTTATTCCAGAAATAAATGTACTGGGCATAGCCGTTTTCTTTGATGATTGCGGACATATCAGCAACCGCCGTCGGCGCAACGTGTCCGTCAAAGAACCAGGCGTGCGCCCGGTCGTTGTGGCGCATGTGCATCGCCCCGCGCGTACTGGTAAGTGCATTGTATTTGGGAGAAATGACAGCGGACTGCACAAATTGCCCTCCGTTCAACTGAATAGAGTCAGCCAATCCGTAATACATTGAAGGTTTTTTCAAACGGCTGGAGACAACAAAAAACGGATTGTGTCCCGCAGCGTTCGTCAACTGAATGATTGCTTCATTCGGAAGAAATGTTCCCTGTGAATGCGCACTGATACCGCCGTAACAATGCCGCCAGGTTTCCGCAGGTTTGTTTGCACCGAATGCCGGACACTGGGTGATGTTTCTGTTGGTGATATATCCCAAACGCTCCCAGTTGTTGTTATTGATGCGCGGCGCAACAGGCGTAAGAGAGTTGTCACTGTTGATATCCCCGTTGATCAAAATACCGAACCAGGTGGTATTGCCGTTGTGAACGTAAAAATATCCCTTGAAATCCTCAGCATAACTGCTCAGCGCACTGCCGCATTGTTTTAAGTTGGATAAACACGTCGTCGCCTTCGCCTTTTCTCTTGCCTGTTGCAAAGCCGGCATCAACATCGCCGCAAGAATTGCAATGATGGCAATAACTACGAGAAGTTCAATAAGGGTGAATGCCAAGCAAGTGAAGTTTGACGATTTGGATTGAGTAAAACAAAAGGTGTGTCCTGCCGGACGTAAAGACCATTTTTTCATGTTGCAGCTTTCTTTTGATGTTAAACTTGACTGTATGTACATAATATACTCATTGTCTGTTATTTGTCAAGTTTGCAGGTTGACAGAGAAGCAATACGATGATATTTTTTAAAAACAGCATTTTTTACAGGAACATATATCCATGGATACAATAAAGCTTACTTTCCCCGAAGCAGGGGCAGAAGTGTCTTTACGGACAGAAGATCAGAAAAAGTTCGATACATCCCCTGAAAGAGCAAAATTCCACGAGCCGGAACTTGAACCGAATAAGACGGACGGAACAATTCCGTTTCCTGTCATATTCAAATGGCAGGGCGTCACCAAAGCTGAAGTGGAATTATCTGAAACACCGGATTTTACAGAAACAAAAAAATATTCCGGACGGGGAAGCGCAAGGGCATTCAACCTTATCCCCGGCAAAAAATATTACTGGCGGGTCAAATGCGGAGAAAACTCCTCCGAAATACGCGATTTTACAATAGCAAACGAACTGCCGCGCGTGCTTTACATACCGGAACTCACCAATGTCCGGGACTGCGGCGGCTGGCAGCTTTCAGGAAACCGCCGCAGAAAGTTCGGTATGATCTACCGCGGCGGACAACTTGAAGTGTGGACGCATCTTCCGCACGGCAACGGACTCAATGCTCAGGGAAAAAAAGTCTGGCATGAACTGCAAATAAAAACCGATCTTGATCTGCGGAGCGACGGGGAATCCGTTTTTGCAGAAAATGAAGTTGCTTATCAGAAACTTCCGTCCACCGCTTATGCCACCTGGCAGGAGACGGGTATATTTTCTCCTGAAGCCAAAGAACAGGTCAGGAAAATCTTTGCTCTCTTTGCCGATGAAACAGCGTATCCGCTCTACATGCACTGCGCAGGCGGCGGTGACCGCACAGGAACTATTGCCTTTCTGCTCGGTGCCATGCTGGGCATGGATTACAATGATCTTATCAACGATTACGAATACAGCAATCTTTCTGTTTCCGGTGAACGCTGCCGTTTTTCAAAAGTCTGGAAAGCATTTGAAGAAAAATTAAATGAATACGCTCCCGGCGAACCTGTCAGAAATCAGGTGGTCAACTATCTGAAAAGCTGCGGAGTCACGCAAGAAACACAAAATAAAATCGCAGAAATTTTAACAGAATAAAACGCCAAAACGGTCTGTTCAACGCCCCGACCGCTACTCTGCTTTTTTTGAAAAAGGTTGGGGGTCCGGGGGGAAGGGAAAAACTTTTTTCACATGGAAAAAAGTTTTTCCCTTCCCCCCGGTTCCCATCAATTCTTTTCAAGAACAAAAACGGCGCCGACGGCAAAGAGATTGGGCATCAGTTTGGTCAGGCGGGGAAATCTTGAGGCGATGGGCGTCTGCCGGACGATGGTAATATCAAGGCTCCGGCAGAGTTCGCAGAAGTCGTCAATGGTGCTGAAATGGATATTGGGGGTGTTGTACCACTGATAGGGAATCTGGGAGTTGCGGGGCATACGTCCTTTCATGCAAAGCTGCAAACGGCAATTCCAGTGTCCGAAATTGATAACACTGACAGCGGCGCGTCTGCCGGCACGGACGATTTTTGCAAGCAGCAGATCCGGACGGCGGATTTCCTGAAGCGTATGATTGAGGACAATCAGATCAAAAGAGTTATCTTCAGCGAAATCAAGACCGTCATCCATATCTCCCTGAATCACGGGGATACCGTTGGCAATACAGCGGATAACGGATTCCTGATCAATTTCAATACCAAGCACTTCGGCGTTGCGTTCTTTTCTCAGATGGGCGAGGAACTTGCCGTCGCCGCAACCCAGGTCAAGAACACGGTCACCGGGCTGAACCAGATCAGAGATGATTTCAAGGTCGCGTCTGCGGTTGAGATCAAGGTCACGGTGTTCAATCATTTTTCACCTCCTGCTGTGCGTGATGCGAGATGAAGTCCCGGACCATTCTGCCCAGGGTTTCAACTTCAAGCAAAAAGGCATCGTGTCCGTAACCGGATTTGATTTCGCAGAAAGTCACCTCTTTGCGGTTTTTCAAAAGAGCGTTGGTCAATCTCTGAGACTGGGCAGTCGGGAACAGCCAGTCGCTGGAAAAAGACACGATCAATCCCGCCGCCTGAACGCCGTTGACGGCTTTGACGAGATCTCCGCCGGTCGTGGCGGTCAGGTCAAAATAGTCCGTTGAACGGGTGATGTAAAAGTAACTGTTGGCATCAAAACGTTCAACAAAACGTTTTCCCTGATACTGCAAATAACTTTCCACCGCAAAATCGCGGTCAAAGTCATAGTCATACTTTTCAAGTTCCTGCTTATCCTGCAGAGAACGTCCGAACTTTCTGCCGAGGGATTCTTCAGAAAGATAGGTAATATGCGCAAGCATACGCGCAGCGGCAAGACCTCTGTCAGGGGTCTTGTCAGGCGTGTAGTTGCCGTTGTTGAAATTGGGATCGGCCTTGATGGCTTCGCGTGCAACCCAGTCAAAAGCGATATTCTGCGGTGAAAACTGACACGCAGTAGCAATGGCGATATAGCTTTTGAGCATTTCAGGATAGCTGACCGCCCACTGAAGAACCTGCATGCCCCCCATGGAACCGCCGAGAACCGCCAGAAGTTTTTTGATTCCCAGATGCTGAACCAGACGTTTCTGGGCGCGCACCATATCACGGACGGTGATAACAGGGAAATCCAGATTGTAGGGTTTTCCCGTATCAGGGTCGATGGACTGGGGACCGGTCGTTCCGGAACAGCCGCCGATAACGTTGGAGCAGATGACAAAATACTTATTGGTATCCACATACTTGCCGGGACCGATCATATTGTCCCACCAGCCGGGCTTGGCATCCTCAGGCGTGTAGCGTCCGCAGACGTGAGCATCGCCTGAAAGAGCATGAGTGACCAGCACCGCATTGGAGGCATCAGCATTGAGCGTTCCGGCAGTTTCGTAGCGGATGGTGACATCTTTGAGAACTCTGCCGCACTCAAGAGACAATGGTTCGGTCAATTTGTAGTCCCGGGGTTCTACAATGAAAACTGTTTCCTGCGTTTCGATTTTCACATTCTCCTAAGCAAAAAAAGAGTTAAATGATTTTTCAGGAGTTAAACTATATTAAACGATTGTTATGTAATATAATACACTTTTTATCAAAATTCAATCCCGCTTTTTCTTCACTTTCGAAAAAAGCGGGGACGGAGATCCAGATATTCAGGTTGTTTATCACGGATTTTCATCATCCATTGCGAGGAGGGATTAAAGAAAGCACCGCGCATGAAAAGTGTGACCGTGCGCGTGGGGAGTTTCCATGAAACGGAGGCCTCACCGGCGCGGTCGCCGGAGTAGCGGATTTTCAGTTCCGGCTGAACCGTTTTGATAAGCTCCCGTTCTTTGGCACTTAAAGCTTTGCTTTTGGAAAGCGTGACGCGCGCCATGCTTTTCATTTCATTCTCTTCTTCAGGCGAAAGAACTTCATAACGGATACCGTGAATTACTTTGTAGTGCTTTCCGCAGCCGCCGCACAACAAAAGAGCCGCTGAAAAAACCATCATAACAGCAATGAAGCGCATATTTTCACCTTTCCAGATGATGAAATTCCAACAGGGAATTCATCCATTTGTTGAGACTGAGCCAGTATTCCGAACGGCATTCGGGCAGCGGAGAATCATCAATACCTGATGCAACAAGATTTTCAAGAAAGTCATTCTGTTCAGCAGTCGCACCTTCGGGCAGAAGACCGTTTTCATAAAGATAAGCACACTTGAGAACAACGGAACACTGGACAAGACTCCAGCGGTACGGATCATCCTCCCCTGCTTCAGCAGAAAGATGCCTGAAAACAGAAACAGAAGCATCATAAGTGTATGGCTGCGGCACATTATCGGGCATGTTCCTCAACAGGAAATTGCCGATTTTCACAGCCATTTTGTAATTGTTGACAACATCTGCAACACCTGAAAAATCATTGAGCAGTTCAACCCTGTCGGCATTGTGCAAATCTCCGGGGACATCATCCTTGAATTCGATGTTAAGTTCCCGGAAAAGATCCGCAACCGGCATGGATTTCTCACTGATTTTCTGCGCCCCGTGGATGACAAAACTCATCTTACCGTAATCCGGACTGATACCTCTGACAATCAGTGCGGATTCACGGTAGGGACGCTTTTCAAGCACCAGCAGTTGTGTGGTAACAATCATTTCAGCCCAACTGTTTTTTGAGTTCGGCAATCGCCATCTGAGGATTGGCTTTGCCCTTTGAGAGTTTCATCACCTGTCCGACCATGTACTGAAGCACACGTTCATTTCCGGCACGGTATTCATCAACCTGCTTGGGATTCTTTTCTATGGCTTCGGCGACGATTGCGGCAATCGCACCGGTATCGCTGACCTGGACAAGTCCCTTTTCTTCGATGATGACTTTCGGAGTCTTGCCGGAAGCATACATTTCAGCAAAGACCTCTTTACCGATTTTGCCGTTGATGGCACCGGAGGAGATCACATCCGTAAGTTCCGCCAGAGCCGCCGGGGTGATCTTGCATTCATTGATGGAAATTTTATCCTCACCCAGCAGACGGAGCAATTCAGAAGAAATCCAGTTGGCAACCAGTTTCGGTGTCTTGGCAAGGCGTGCAGCTTCATCAAACCAGGCGGCAAGTTCTTTGTCAGAAGTCAACACCCCGGCATCATAAGCCGTAATGCCGTACTGCTCCTGGAAACGGGTTCTCATGGCTTCGGGCAGTTCGGGCAGCGTGGCGCGGATGGCTTCAATTTCTTCATCGGTGAACACCACCGGCATCAAGTCCGGATCGGGGAAGTAA
>JAZQYS010000191.1:0-3250 GCA_045633645.1 Victivallaceae bacterium
TGCCGTTTTTGACCTGTTTCAAAATCTCTTTGCGGACTTTATCAGGATAGGCAATCCAACTGGAACAAATCAGATTTTTTTTGTTTGAACGGATTTTTTCACGTCCGCTGCCGATGACGATGACATCATATTTCTTTTTCATGAACGGCATGAGGTGCTGCGTGCCGGAGTTGCCGCCTGATCCGGGGGCAAAGGCAACTTTTTTTCTCCAGCTCATGCCCCAGGAACGCGGAAACAGCGTGGGAGCAGTCAAGTTGAAGTTCATTCTCTGACGCAGTTCAATCACATCACGGCTGCCATTGGCTTCAACGAGAAAAAGAATATCAAAGGGTTTGTTTTCAAGCCATTTGCAATGGGGTGTTTTGTATTCTGCAGACGGCTCAAAATGCCACGGGTCTTTGTCTTCGGGCGGCTGGTTCCTTGCTTCAAGAGCTTTGAAGTTGACGCCTTTACCCAGAGGCAGAAGAAGATCAAACAGAAGATTTTTTCCGGTGGAATCCAAGACTTTTACGACAATTTCAGTACCGGAAGAAAGGGGAAAGGATACTTTTGTGATATTTCCCGCTTTGAGAACAGCTTTTTTTGCTGCTTTTTTATCGCGGTCAATTAAGAGGACAACTTGTACACTTTTGTCAGAAAATCCCTGAAGTTCAGCGGTGAGCTGATTGTTTTTGACGGTCAGTTTTCCGCAGCCGGCATAACCTGCGCCGTGGAGAGTGTCCACCCCCCGGATGATTGCTGAAGCAAAGGTGGAACGGCTGGTTTTTCCGGCGGGGAGCAGTTCTTCAACCTGACGGAATTCAATCGTATTGCGCTTGTACTGTCCCAGACAGGGCCAGGAGTAGGCAAGTTTAAACTTTTTATATTCAGGGAGCAGAACGATACCTGACTTGGACTTTGTCGTCGCAGCCAGCCAGCCGCGGATGGGTTCTTTGTGAAAAGTTTTGCTGCCGGATAGTTCACGCAGGACACCTCCCGCGCAGGGGAGTTCCAGATAATTATCTTCACCCGCAACGCCCCAGAAACTGTTGCTCCAGTATTCAAAGGGCTGATCCTGCATGCTTTCGGTCTGGTTGTAGATTTCAACTTCTGTCCGCAGGAGCATTTCATTTTCGCGCAGAATGTAGCGTTTGGTGATTTTTGTGAACTGAAATGCGCCGTCAATGTGCGGAGAGGTCAATTCAAGAATCACTTCATTCTGACGGGAAGAAATGATTTTTCCCCGGTATTCCGCCTGGGCAAATTCAATACTTTTGGGAGCGAATTGATCTCTGAAAGCGCCTTCTCCTCCGACAAAGTCTTTTCCTGTTTTTTTGTCAGTCAGATGCAGAACCATTGCACCTTTTGCACCGATAACGGCTTTTAAGTGTTTGTTGGCAAGAATCCATTGTTCTCCTGTTTCCACAGTGCCGCGCTGTGAAGCAATTGTTGCCGCCTGAAGAAAAACAGGCAGACAGAAACTCAATAAAAGAAAAAAAGATTGTTTCATATTCAAAAACTCCTCTTATTTGCTGATTTTGAGGGAAAAGTCATCAAAAGTGATTTCAGAATCTCCGTAAACGAAGATGACGGGACGCAGGGCAAACTGAGTAAATTTACCTTTGGCTTTTGAGGGAACGAAAAATTTTCCTTTAGAGGAATAAAGTTCCCATTCTGTTTCTTTGGCAGTTTTGGGTTTCCCGAATCCGATGGTTTGGATGAAAGCAGTCTTTTGCGGATCATCCGTGCCGAAAACATAATAAAGCAAACGGTATTTGCCGCTGCCGCGGGCATGAATTTTCATTTCAATATTATCTCCGGGAGCAACTTTAAAGATGGGAAGAGTTCTGAAATAAATTTGTCCGCCGACATCTGTTTCAGCAAGCAGACCGAAGATACCGTTTCTGGCACAGCCGCTTTCGCGTGCCAGACGGACGGTTGCATTTTTTGACAGGCGGTCAAGATTCCAGCCGACGGGCTGAGGGATACCGCGTTTATCCGCTTTGCAGCGTTCAAATCCGTCATTAAATTGTTCTGTACCGTAGCAGACGATGCAAACTGCTGCCAGCAGAAAAGTCAGAAAACGATTCATTTTTACATCCATCCCTTCTTTTTCAGTTTATCAAAACATCAATCTCAAAATCATTTTGCTCCTTCGCCTGAACAGAAAATATTGCTGTCAGGGCTCCTGCAAGTAAACATCCTGAATGTTTTATCCTGATATTCCTCCGTATTGTATTACCAGTTTTTGTTACCCCAGAAATAGTAGCCCTCGGAATCGACAACAGCTTTATCAGTTGCCGTATAGAGCTGACTTTTTGTCGCAACGTGACCGTCAACAAAAAGAGTGTTGT
Organism: Victivallaceae bacterium; assembly: GCA_045633645.1. Lineage (GTDB taxonomy): Bacteria > Verrucomicrobiota > Lentisphaeria > Victivallales > Victivallaceae > UBA1784. The sequence continues at coordinate 2,334 of JAZQYS010000191.1, forward strand.
AGAAACTGCCGTTGTGACGGGGTCTGATCCGGTAGGTCTTGGAAGAATCACAGGAAATCTGATAACTGGAACCATCCCATTCTGTATTGTCCGCCAGGTAACAGCGGCGTGAGGGCTGCTTGAGGTTGGAGCCTTTTCGGGGAACGCCGTAGAATGACATGGCATTCATTCCATATCCGAGTCCTTTGATCTGTGTACCGGCTGCGTTTTTTGCGTCGTGCGGTACCTCCGGGCAGCGATACCAGGAGGTCTTGGAAAACTCGCCGGTTTTTGAGGAAATATGTGTCTCCGTAAGGTAATTTCCTTTTTTCAAGAGGCTGTACCAGAGTTGCTTTTGATCTGTGTAATAAGAGGGAAGCATCCAGCCGTTAAAGTCGTCTGTATACCGTCTTAAATCCATGCCGACCTGTTTGATGTTGTTGACACAGGTGATCGTTCTGGCACGGGCGCGTGCTTTCTGCAGTGCCGGCATCAACATTGCCGCAAGAATGGCGATGATTGCAATAACGACCAGCAGTTCTATGAGAGTAAAGGGGCTGGATGCGAGGGGAAAAGACAACTTTTTTTCACGGGAAAAAAAGTTTTCTTTTCCCCTCGCGCTCCCCTTTTCTTTCAAAAAAAGCGGGGTATTTTGTGAAGACACAGTACAGACCTTTGATAGGAAATCACGGCAGTGTTGTGCAGCAATGACAAAAAGTTCAATCAGCGTAAAGTACTTTTCCTGCTTCAAAAAATACGAGGGTTCCATCCCTTCACGTTGTTCCATACGTCCGTCAGCGGTTTTCATTTCATCAGACTTTTTCATACAGCACCTCAACTGTTATAAGGATTACAAAGATTGATTTTTGAACTGAACAGAATTTTCCGTGAAAGTCCGGAGTGATCTTTGATTTTGTCACAGACAAGAGCCAGAGCGG
>JAZQYS010000192.1:0-7183 GCA_045633645.1 Victivallaceae bacterium
GGTCGATTTTGAGAGTTCCAACGGTGTTCATGGCAACGGTGGTGATCATGGATTCGATCAGTTCCATCATGGAACGGCAGTCGCCGTAAGCCTGATAAAGTTCAAGCATGGTGAACTCAGGGTTGTGACGGCGGGACATACCCTCGTTACGGAAGTTGCGGTTGAGTTCAAACACACGTTCAAAACCGCCGACCAACAGACGTTTGAGGTAAAGTTCCGGAGCAATACGCATATACATCGTGGAACTCAAGGCTTCAAAGAAAGTCTTGAAAGGATTGGCAGAAGCACCGCCTGCCAGGTTCTGAAGCATGGGGGTTTCAACCTCCATAAAGCCGCGTCCTTCGAGGAACTTGCGGATTTCGCTGATGATTTTGCTGCGGAGTTTGAAAGTTTTCATCACTTCAGGATTGGCGATCATATCCAGATAACGCTGACGGTAACGCTGTTCAACGTCGGTCAGTCCGTGGAATTTTTCGGGCAGCGGACGCAGGGATTTGGAAAGCAGCGTCACACCGGAAACGCGGACGGTCAATTCGCCCATTTTGGTATAAAAAAGCTGTCCTTTGATACCGATGATATCACCGATATCCAGTTTTTTGAAAAACGCAAAGGTTTCTTCGCCCAGATCGCTCTTGCCGGCGAAAAGCTGGATTCTGCCGGAGCTGTCGCGAACATCGGCAAAAATGGATTTGCCCATTCCGCGTTTGGCAACGAGACGTCCGGCAATGTTGACTTCAGGACCGGCGGCTTCAGGATCATCTTCACCGGGTTTTGCAAAAAGTTCACGGACATCACCGATCATCTGAACATCGGGATAAGCCTGTCCGAAAGGGGCGATTCCTGCCGCTTCAAGTTCGCGGACCTTCGCAACGCGCTGATTGAAAATATCACCGGGATTTTCCACGGCGGGGGCATTGGTATTTTCTGCCATTTTTAACTCCTTGGTATTTTTATGTGTTTTGAACAATTTCATTATCTTAATAATATAGCACACTTCCGTTGATCTTGCAACGGAAAATCTCTGAAAAAGCGAACTATTAAACACATAAAATCCAACAGCTTCACAAGAGGGATACTTTTCAGGGATCAGAGTTTCTGCCATTCCAGGAGCTTCTGCAGTGCGCCTTACGGCAGGAAATCCGCCCGATTCCGCGCTGTTTTCAGGTGCAGAAAAACTATTTTTCAGCAGAGGATTTTTTTAAATTGTTGCAAAAGACGGATTCTGCAATTATATTATTTTCCGGACCACAACTCAAGGAAAACAAGTTCCACGGTCATACCGGCAGCGGCAAAAAATAAAGGCGCTGTTTCCGACAAGGGTAGATGGTTCTTGGGGAAGGGGAAAACTTCTTTTCACGAGAAAAGAGGTTTTCCCCTTCCCCAAACCCCAACCCTTTTCAAGAAAAGCGGTGTATTTGTAAGGGAAAAAATGGTATTCTGCCGGTAATTATCTGCCCGTATAGAGGGCAGATTTTTTTACTCTGCCGGAGTGATGGTTAAAGTAAGTTTCACGTTTTTGTGTTTTCCCTCAAGGCAGACTGCGTAACGCTGCGGCGTATCTTTCCAATGGGTGTTTTCGTTGAGCGTTTCGTGTTTGAGAGTCCAGGGAACTCCGGAAGAATCCACCGTTATATCAATGCGTGATTTGCGGTATTCCGCCCGCAGTTTTCCGTCGGGCAGCATGGTGATTTTTCCGAAAGTGGGCAACGCCGTTTCAAAAGTTTTGGGTGATGAAAAGTTTGCACGGTCTTCGATGACAACTTTGCCGCGTCCTGAAAAATCATAACAGAAACGCCGTTCAAGAGTTTTGACGCCTTTGAGTTTGCAATAAGCCTTGCGGATATCAAAAACAACTTCAGCTTGAGAACCGTTTTCTGCAAACTTCAAAACCTTTGCCTGCGTATCTTTTCCGGGAGACTGCGGGGTTTCATCAATAAAGGGAACAGGGTGTCCGTAAGAGCAGAGCAGTTTGTTTTCATAACGCCTGTTGGTGAATGTGTCCCTTGTGTAAACCGTGCCGCCAAGATCTCCGACAACAGGCTGCGGAGAACCGCAGGCAATGGAAAATGAGCCGACGTCATTGTGATTGTGCAGTTCCTGATTGTTGCCGCCTTTGCAGACAAAATTCAAACCATCCGGCTGCGGGTGGCGGAAGATGAAAACGCCTGCCGTCGGAAATGAGGAGATTCTTTCAGGTTGTCTTGCTGCGGAACGTTCGGCTTCTTTTTGCGGCAGACTCCATATTAAAAGCTGTTCATGGAGAGCGGCTGCGAATTTGTCGGGAGAACCGGTTTTAAAGTCCATCAGCCAATTGCGCAGATAGAGACCGGCTACTGAAACTTTTGCATTGAAAGAACAATCGGCAAATGCCGGAAAACTTGCCTTTGTCAGAGCAAAACGCTCCGGAAAGACAGCTGTTTTGCGGATGATTTCAGGTGTCATCAAATCCAATTTCCCTGCGGTTGCGCAATGAAGTGTTGCCGCAAGTTTCAGATAGTGTCCGAAACCGTAACTCCAGTAGGCGATACCTTCGGTGCAGTAACCGTCTGAAGAAAATCCTTTGTAATAATTGCGGATACTTGCCAGAATCAGGGTCGCAGCGTCAAGTTTTTCATCAACGGGCATATCTGTTGCCAGCAATGCAAGCATGGTGTTGGCGTTGCAGACAGCATTCCAGTTGCTGACTGCTGACATGACCCAGGTGTGCGGACGCTGTTTTCTTGCCATTTCAACATAGGGGATGATGACCTGTTTTCTTACGGCTTCTTCCATGAGTTTTTTGTCTTTTTCAGGCAGAAGCGGCGAAAGTACCTGCCTTAAAATGGCAACAGTGGCTCCCATGTGACTGCTGACAAGATCAACGGAATGAAATGTGCCGTTGAGATTTTCAAGCTTTTTATCATGGGCGGGCAGAACCCAGGTGGACATGTTGCAGAGAACTCTGTTATATTCCAAACAGGGCTTGAGATATTTTTCTTTGTTCCCGGTGAGACAGAGAGCCATGGCAAGGCTTTCGTAACGCTGACGGAATGAAAAGTAAACTTTTTCGTAACGGGTTCTGTTGCCGTTGGTGCTGTAATCAAGGTAATATTCTTTTGACGGTGTTTCCGGCGGAATTTTCAATGCCTGATCGGCTTGATAAATCGTCTTCTTTGCAAACGGTGTGTTGAGTTTGCTTTCCCAGAAGGTGCGGTTATTGACATCCGGAACGGGAGTCCAAATTGAAACAGGCAGACATTCCGCCTGTTTCCGGCTGTCGGCAAGGACGCTTTTCTTTTGTGTTTCGTCCGCTTCACAGACAAAAACTTTTGAGAATAACAGCAGTAAAGTTAAGAAATGTGTTTTAAGGGAAATCATTTTTTTTGTTCTTTATTTTTGTTTTGGAGTACTCTATTGTATAACCTAATCCTCAAAGACAATCTTTTCAAGTGCTGAATACATTATTTTTTCTCCGCAATCATCATTTAACTGCCTGAAATATCAGAATTTTCTGAAACGGCTTTGAAAAATGATTATCTGCTTGACTTTAATAAATTCAGGGTGTATATTTTTGTTTTGGAGATTTTGTATAGAGATTTTGATGATTGCAAAAAAGAATACTCGGACTCCAAAAAACTTCAAAAGCGGGCGCACGGTTTTGAAGTTGTTATAAAGTGCGCGCAGTATTAAGGAAAGAAGAAAGAAAAATGGCTGACAAAAAGTATGTGTACAGCTTCGGCGGCAAGTCCACCGATGGAACAGGCGAAATGAAGAATCTGCTGGGCGGCAAGGGTGCGAACCTTGCTGAAATGGCAAACCTGGGGCTTCCTGTCCCCCCGGGATTCACCGTGACGACTGAGTGTTGTGTTGATTATTTCACCAATGGCAGCAAACTTCCCGCCGGAACTGAAGAACAGGTTCTCGCAGCTCTGGCTCAGGTTGAAGAAAAGATGGGCATGAAATTCGGCGATTCCGCCAATCCGCTGCTGGTTTCCTGCCGTTCCGGCGCCCGCAGCAGTATGCCCGGTATGATGGAAACTGTTCTCAACGTCGGACTTTCAACCACCACCATCCCCGGACTGATTGCCAAAACCGGCAACGAGCGTTTTGTTTATGATGCCTACCGCCGTCTGATTATGATGTACAGCGACGTGGTGATGGAAAAGGCCGAAGGCATTGAACCCGAAGAGGGCAAAGCCATCCGCCGCCAGCTCGATGCCATGATGGAAGAACTCAAAGAGGAAAAAGGCTATAAGGATGATACGGATTTGACCGTTGCCGATCTCAAAACTCTCTGCGAAGCTTTCAAAGTCCGCATCAAGGAAGTCCTCGGACGTGAATTTCCCGATGATGCCATGTCTCAGCTCTGGGGCGGTATCAACGCCGTTCTCAAAAGCTGGAACGGTAAAAAGGCTGTCTCTTACCGCCGTATCGAAGGTATTCCGGATGACTGGGGTACTGCAGTCAACGTGCAGTCCATGGTGTTCGGAAACATGGGCGACAGCAGTGCCACCGGTGTCGCCTTCACCCGCGACCCCGCAACCGGAGACAACAAGTTCTACGGCGAATGGCTGATCAACGCCCAGGGCGAAGACGTCGTTGCCGGAACCCGTACTCCCAATCCGCTGAACAACGATACCAAGAATGAACAGAATAAAGATCTCAAATCCATGGAAGAACTTTATCCTGTGATTTACAAGGAACTCTTTGATATCCGCAACAAACTTGAAGATCATTACAGCGACATGCTGGATATCGAATTTACCATTCAGGAAGGCAAACTTTTCATGCTCCAGTGCCGCGTCGGCAAACGTACCGGTACGGCCGCTCTCAATATGGCGATGGATATGCTTGATGAAAAGATGATTGACGAAAAGACTGCCGTCATGCGTGTTGCCCCCACTCAGCTGGATGAACTTCTGCACCCGATCCTTGATCCCAAGGCTGAAAAGAATGCCGAGATCATCGCCAAGGGTCTTCCCGCCGGTCCCGGCGGTGCCGTTGGTCGTATTGTTTTCAACAGTGAAGATGCTGTTGCCGCCGCCAAGAACGGCGAATCTGTGATTCTGGTCCGTGAAGAAACCAACCCCGAAGACGTTGAAGGTATGCGTGCCGCTACCGGTATTCTCACTGCCCGCGGCGGTATGACCAGTCATGCGGCTCTGGTTTGCCGCGGCTGGGGCAAATGCTGTATCGTCGGTGCCGGTGCCATTGAAGTTGACGAAGTTGCCCGTACTTTCAAAGTCGGTGATGTCGTCCTCAAAGACGGTGACTGCCTCTCCCTTAACGGAACCCGCGGTTACGTCTATGCCGGAAAAGTTGACACCATGGATTCCAGCGAAAATCCCCGTCTGCGCAAGTTCATGGAACTGGTTGACAAATACCGCAAACTGGCAGTCCGTGCCAACGCCGACACCCCCGAAGACGCCGCTGTTGCCCGCAGTTTCGGTGCCGAGGGTATCGGACTCTTCCGTACTGAACACATGTTCTACGGCAAAGATTGCGAAGAACCTCTGTTCCACCTGCGCAAGATGATTCTCTCTGCGGATTCTGCTGAACGTGTCAAAGCGTTGAACGATCTCTTCCCCTATGTCAAACGCAACGTCAAGGCGACTTTGATTGCCATGGAAGGCGCTCCTGTGACCTTCCGTCTGCTGGATCCCCCGCTGCATGAATTTGTTCCCAACGAACTTGCCAAACGCGAGGAACTGGCTGCTGCACTGAATATCAGCATGGAAGAAATCGTCAAACGTATTCTTGCTCTGCACGAATCCAACCCGATGATGGGACACCGCGGCGTCCGTCTGGGCGTGACCTATCCTGAAGTTTCTGAAATGCAGATCCGCGCCATCCTTGAAGTTGCCGCTGAACTGGGCAACTGCAAACCTGAAATCATGGTTCCCGTGACCTGCGATATGCGCGAACTCAAATTCCAGAAAAAGATTCTTGAACGCGTTGCCGCTGAAGTCAAGGCGAAATTCGGTCTTGAAAAACTTGAGTACAAACTCGGTACCATGATTGAAATTCCGCGTGCCGCTCTTCTGGCTGATGAGATGGCTGAAGTTGCAGAATTCTTCAGTTTCGGAACCAACGACTTGACCCAGATGACTTTCGGATTCAGCCGCGACGATATCGGCGGATTCCTGCCCTCTTATCTGGATCAGCGTATTCTGGATGCCGATCCGTTCCAGACCATTGATACCAAGGGTGTCGGCCGTCTGATTGAGTACGCCGTTGAACACGGACGTGAAGTCAGAAAAGACCTCAAAATCGGTATCTGCGGTGAGCAGGGCGGTGAAGGTAAATCGGTTATGTTCTGCCACAATGCGGGACTTAATTACGTTTCCTGCAGTCCGTTCCGTGTTCCGATCGCGCGTCTGGCGGCAGGGCAGGCGGCGATCTTTGCCGGTGAATAAAATAAGTGGAAATCGTGTCCGTGCGGATTGAAAAATCCGCAGGACCGTTTAAATTGAAAGTAAACAGAAAAGGAAAAAAGAGTTTCCTTTTCATGAAAAATGGAGGAATTTATGAAAACTGTGAAATTGATGGGAATCCTGGTTCTTGCGGGAATGATTGTTCTCCCCACCATTGCGGCTGAGAAAAAAGCTCCTGCGAAAAAGGCTGCTCCGGCAGCAAAAGCTCCGGCAAAGAAAGCGGCTCCTCAGGTTGATATCTGGGCGGGACTGCCCGAAGTGGTTGCTGTGGTTGATGGTGTCAAAGTTACCAAAAACGAAGTTGTTCAGTTGTTTATGAGTCAGCTGCCTGACGGCAAGATTCCTCCGTTTTTCACTGCTGAACTGGTGAAACAGGTTGCTCCCCGTCTGGTCAAGGCGGTTGTTTCCACCAAACTTTTTGCCAAAGAAATGGCAAAGTCCAAATTCAAAGCAACGGCGGAACAGGCCCGCAAGTTTCTTGAAGCAGAAATCAAAAAGGCTCCCAAGCAGCAGCTGGATATGATGGTTCAGCAGCTTGCCATGCAGGGTAAAACGCTTGAACAGCACATCCGCAGCATGGCGGATAACCCGGTTGTCCAGAACCAGATTGCCCGTGCGATGTTTGCCAAAGAAACCTTCCTCAAGGGAATCAAGGTTACTGTTCAGGAAGCTGAAAAATACTACAAGGCCCATCCTGAAATGTTCAAAACTCCGGCAGATGCGCCCAACACCATCCGTGCTTCACACATCCTGATCATGGTTGATGAAAA
>JAZQYS010000193.1:0-3158 GCA_045633645.1 Victivallaceae bacterium
GCCGCCGTAAGCGGAAACGACGAAAATGCGGTTGTAAAGTTCAGTTGCTTTGCGTTTGCCGATGATGATATTTTCCATCAGTTCGCCGAAGCGGGTCATACTGGTTCCGCCGATTTTTTCAACAGTGTGCTGTCCCATAACAGTAAACCTCCTGCAAATTAAAGATCTTCAATGCGCATGAGCTTGACGGGGGACTGGTTGATGGAAAGAACTCCGAGTTCAGCCAGTGCCGCGTTCATCTCGTTTTCAGGCGCGGGGTGGGTGAGAATGACCAGAGAAACGGAGTTCGCCGCAACTTTGGTCTCGTGCTGGATCAAACTTGAAATGCTGATCTGACGGTCTGCCAGAATCTGTGTGATCGAGGCGATCACGCCGGGGCAATCCTTGACTTCAAGGCGCAGATAATATCTTGAAGTGATATCCTTCATCGGCAGAACCTTGTCAAACTGTTCTCCGGGACGGAAAGCGGGAATTCTCCGGGTGCAGTTGTTTGCAAGGTTGAGTGCCGCATCGGCGATATCCGCACAGACGGCACTGGCGGTTGCGCTGCGGCCGGCACCTCTGCCGTAGAAGAGGGTCTGTCCGACGTGGTCGCCCTCGACCATGACGCCGTTGAAAACATCTGAGATGTTGGCAAGCAGAGAGTCGCGGGGAATCAGAGTCGGATGGACACGCATCTGCACGTTGCCGTCATCGTTCTTGATAACGCCCAGAAGTTTAATGCGGTAGCCCATTTCGTTGGCGTAGACGATATCGCGGCTGTCAAGGTCGCGGATACCCTCAACGTGAACGGGGTCAAGTCCGAACCATTTTCCGAAAGCCAGAGCACCGAGGATTGCGGTTTTGTGTGCCGTGTCAAAGCCGTCAATATCCAGAGAGGGGTTGGCTTCAGCATAACCCAGTTTCTGAGCGTCGGCAAGGACGGTGGCAAAGTCGGCATTTTCACGTTCCATGCGGGTGATGATGTAGTTGCAGGTTCCGTTCATAATGCCGTAGATTCTGCGGATTCTGTTGGCAGCAAGACCTTCACGCAGGGATTTGATGATGGGGATACCGCCGGCGACGCTTGCTTCATAGAAGAGGTCGGCGTTGTTTTTTTCTGCGGCGGCAAAGAGTTCTTCACCGTGGAGAGCAAGCAATGCTTTGTTGGCGGTGACAACGGTTTTTCCGGCGTTGAGGGCATCGAGAATGAATTTCTTTGCCACGGTCGTGCCGCCGACGAGTTCCACCACGATATCGGCGTCTTTGATTGCCTCAGAAGTGTTGGTGGTCAGGATTCCGTCGGGAATCTTGATTCCGCGGTCTGTGGTGATATCCAGATCAGCGATGTGTTTCAGATTGAGTTTGACATCGCAGCGGCGGGTGATTACTTCGCTGTTGTTGAGCAGGATGTCTGCAACACCTGCACCGACAGTTCCGAAGCCGATAATTGTCACGTTATATTCTTTAGGCATAGTTCCTCCTGTTTTTTATGAAAAATTTTTTATTAATTATATAATATAGCACCTTCCGTCAAAAATAAAAACTGTTATCTGCAAAAAACGGTGTTGTTTTTAGAATTTTTGCGATAAAAATGTGTTTTTTGTAAGATTTTACCGGTGGAGATGTTTTTTGAGGAGCGTGAAAATTTGTAATATTTAAGTTTTTCCGCTTGAATAATCAGGAAAACAGAGTAAATTACTTTTGATTTTTCAACCAACATCCCAGGGAGTTTGAATTTTATGGAACTTGCAGATTTTGCCATCAGCCGTCTGGGAGAGGCGACATTGCCTTCTCCTCTTGAAAATCATGTCTTTGTGCCTGACGATGCGACTGTGTGTTACGACACAAGTACAGAGGTTCTGGCGGAGTATGTCAAACAGGGAAAACCCATTCCCGCATTTGAAAAGGCGGGCGCAAGAGAAAAAATTTATCACGATCCGGCATGGAGCAAGGCGGCGATTCTGACCGCCGGCGGACTTTGTCCCGGGTTGAATGAAGTTATCAAGTTTCTGACTTTAACTTTGATGAACCGTTACAAAGTGCCTGTGGTTTACGGTATTCCCTACGGTTACAAGGGGTTGAATCCTGTTCACCGCCTCTCTCCGATCATGCTGACGCCGGAGATGGTTGATGATATCCACGAACAGGGCGGAACGATTCTGGGATCTTCGCGCGGAGAAGAGGACACCAACGTCATTGTTGATACCCTTGCCCGCATGAATATCAACATGCTTTTCTGTATCGGCGGAGACGGAACCAGCCGCGGCGCACACGATATTGCCATGGAAATCAAACGGCGGAAACTGGCAATCAGCGTCATTGCCATTCCCAAGACGATCGACAATGATATCAGCTTCATTGACAAGTCTTTCGGATTTTCAAGTGCCGTTCTTGCAGCTGGTCCCGTTGTCACCTGCGCCCACACCGAAGCAAAAGGAGCTTTCAACGGCGTGGGACTGATTAAAGTTATGGGACGTGATTCCGGATTTATTGCAGCGTATACCACGCTTTCAAATCCTTTTGTCAACTACTGTCTGGTTCCCGAGCGTCCTTTCACTCTTGAGGGAGACGGAGATAATGCGCTGCTTCCGCATCTTGTGAAACGTCTTGAAGCCAAACACCATGCGGTGATTCTGGTTGCTGAGGGGGCAGGACAGGATCTGTTTGCCTCCAAGTCTGACAAGCGCGATGCATCGGGCAACAAACTGCATCAGGATATCGGTTTGCTGCTTAAGGAAGAAATCACCAGATACTGCAAGGAACACAATGTGCCTCTGACGCTTAAATATTTTGATCCGGGCTACACCATCCGCAGTGTCAAAGCCGAGGGTGATGATGCCGTGTTCTGCGCGCTGCTTGCCAACGGTGCTGCGCACGCCGCCATGTCCGGCAGAACGGATATGATGATCGGGCACTGGAACGGTGCATTCACTCATGTTCCGATTGCCCTGGCAACCAGCGCCCGTAAGAAATTGGATTTGAGCAGTTCTCTCTGGGGAACAGTCCGTGATATGACTTGTTTCTGAGGTGTTCAGCGGGGAGGGGACATTTTGTCTCTTCCCCGTTAAAATGCAGTCGGTTTAAACGGACATTTACGGACTTCTAAAGAAACTGAAATTTAAACCGGCGGCTAATAATACCCACATCAAAATACGCCGCTTTTTTTGAAAAGAGGA
>JAZQYS010000194.1:0-2268 GCA_045633645.1 Victivallaceae bacterium
TTTGAAATCGGTTCTGCTCTCAGAAAGTGATCCGGAATTAAGAAGCAGATACACACATCCCTATCAGGCAAAACAGGTCAAAATATGAAGGACGAAAAAATGAGTGACGGAATCATTCTCTGGGAAGCGCACCGCGCCGGTGCCGGCGGATACGAACTGCCCGAAAGCTGTCTTGCCGCATTTGAATACGGTTGGAGTCTGGGCGGACGTCCTGAAGCGGATGTCAATGTCACTTCAGACGGCGTAATGGTATCGATCCACGACTCAACTCTTGACAGAATCTGCCGCAATCTTCCGGCACACCTGCTAGGGAAAAACGTATCAGAAATCACATGGCAGGAACTGCAGTCCGTCGATATCGGCTGGGAGGATTTTCCCGATCAGCATGTAACTCCTCTGGAAACGCTTTTCAAAATTTTGAGCCGTCACCCCGAACGCAATATGATCATTGATTATAAGAGAGTCAGTGTCAAAGCATTGGCGGATATGATCAATGAGTACAACGTGGCAAAACAAATCACCTTTGCCAGTTGCGACCGTCAGCTTCTGCGCGAATTCAAAAGTTACGCGCCCTCTTCAAGAACAAAAAACTGGCTGGGCGGAACTCCTGAAAACATCATGGAAAAATTTGCTGTTCTGGAACAGGAAAACTTTCAGGATATAACTGAAGTCCAGCTGCATTTAAACGATGCACCCGGCGGAAAGTGGCGGTATGCCCTTGATCCTGATTTCGTTGTCCGGGCATTGGAAACGACCCGCAAATACGGTGTCCTTCTCCAAACGCTGCCCTGGCAGTTTGAAAGGACTGACCTGACAGCAATCCTTGATTTGGGCGTCCGTTCCTTTGCCGTGGATTTCCCCAACAAATTCAAAAAAATCTGCGCGGATTACTTCTCAAGAAAAAACAACTGAAATCATACAGCAGCCTTGTATTTTAAGTTTTTTTGTGCTATCTTAAAAAAGTGAACAATCATATACAATCAAAAAAATTTCAAAATATCCGGAACACGCAATGAGTTGTCAATCGCCTCAGCAAAGTAAACCCGCATTCCGACGGAATCTGCTTGAAAAATATCTGCGGCAGCAAATCCAGCTGCGGCAGGAGCGTTTTGATGAGCCTCTGGGTACAGAACTTCAACTGGCTGAAATTTATCATTTGAGCCGCAACACTGTAAGAAAAGTTCTCCAGCAGCTTCAGAATGAGGGACTTCTCATGCGGAAAACCGGATTCGGCACATTTATAGTCCCGCCTGAAAAACGTCCGGCAGGAAAAGTGGTTCTGCGGAAAATCCTGCTTGCGACCAATTGGAACTCCAACGACTTTTATGTTCAGCGTCTTGTTTCCGGCATTCTGGAATACGCCTATTCCCGCAATACCAGACTTGATATTGTTCAGTACGATACTCTTTCAAGTGGAACAATGATTGCCAATTACCGGGCACTCAAATACGATGCCGTTATTCATGACCGTCCGACGCACGATCAGAACAGTTTGATCAAAGAGATGGCAGCTGCCGGTATTCCACAAGTTGTAATCAACCGGAGTATTGCAGATGTTCCCTCCCTTTTTGTGGATCACCGGAACGCGGTTCAGCAGGTTGTCCGCTTTTTCTCCGGACTCGGTCTGCGCCGGATCTGCTTTGTGGATATGCCCCGTCCTGAGCCGCTTTTTTTACAGCGGCAGACATTTTTTTCACAGGAGCTTGCCAGACAGGGAATAACCAATCCTGAAGAATATGTTTTTCTCTGGCAGCAGAATGAAGTCAATGCCCGCAAAAGTTTCAACCGTTACCTTGAAGAACATCCGGAAACAGAGGCTGTATTCGCCGTCCGTCCGGTTATTTCAGATGTCCTTGAAGTTTTTAAGGAAAGGGGACTTGCAGTTCCGGAAGATATATCGCTTATCATGCTGGACGAAGACAGCAGGAATCCGGAATTTCAGAGCATCACCGTTTTCAGGGAGCCTATTCAGCAATTGGGCTTCCTTGCGGCGGAACTGGTTTTTAATTGTCACAGCGACAAAGAATCTGTGCAAACACCGGTCTTTTTACCGGGGGAACTGATTGTAAGGGAAAGCTGCCGCTATCCCTTTGATTCCCCCGTAAAATTGAACGTTAAAAAAAGGATAATGGCATGAAACATTTACTTCTTCTTTTATTTTTATGCAGTGCGTTGATACTTTCTGCGGCAGAAGTTGCAATCAATGGAAGTTTTTCAGGCAAAATGTTCAAAGGTCTGCCGATTGGCTGGTACTTCAATCCCTATGCC
>JAZQYS010000195.1:0-6489 GCA_045633645.1 Victivallaceae bacterium
CTGTTTGCCGATGAACCGACAGGAAACCTTGACTCCCATACCAGCATTGAAGTTATGAAAATGTTTGATGAACTCAGTGCGCAGGGAATTACGGTGATTCTCGTTACGCACTCCATGGAAATTGCGGAATATGCCCGCCGGGTTGTCCGTATTTCTGACGGAGAGATTCAGGAAGATTACCTCAATAAAAGGGAGGTGAAAATATGAGTTTGTGGAATACTTTAAGAGTTGCACTCAAGGCTTTGCGGCGCAATCCCTCCAGAGCATTGCTGACAACTCTGGGGATCGTTATCGGTATCGCCGCTGTTATTACGATGATGGAAATCGGAAAAGGCTCTTCAACATCCATTCAAAAATCCATTGAAAAAATGGGAGCAAACTCCGTTTTGGTTCTGCCAAGCTGGGTACGCACAGGCGGTGTCAGTCAGGGCGCAGGAACTGCAGCTTCATTAACTCCGGCAGATGCTGAAGCTATCGGCAGGGAGTGTCCCTCTGTTGCCAACTTTTCGCCCATTGTCCGCGCCAACGGTATGCAGGTTATTTTCGGCAACAACAACTGGGTTCCTGCGCAGATGTACGGCGTAAGTCCCGATTATATGACAATCCGCAACTGGGAGTTGGAGGAAGGCCGTTTCTTCTCTGAACGTGAAGTGGAACGCAACGCCCGGGTCTGTCTTGTCGGTTCAACTCTTGTCAGAGAACTTTTCGGCGGTAAATCTCCGATTGATTGCGAAATGAGAATCCGCAATGCCACATTCAAAGTTATCGGCGTATTAAAGAGCAAAGGTGCCAATATGATGGGGTGGGATGAAGACGACGTCGTTCTTGCCCCCTGGACTGCTATCCGTATGCGTGTTACAGGCCGCAAAAGCGGTTCCGCCACAAGTACCACCCGGACGGCGGCGGCAACTCCCGGTGAATTGTTTTCAGGTTCCGGCGTGGCATTTTATCCGGAACAGGACAGCAGTCTGACCAAAGATAAGCTGCTTGTTCCCCGTTTTACCTACATTGACCAGATTATCTTTTCAGCCGTTACGCCGGATAAAGTCGGTGTTGCGGTTCGTGAAGTTACGCGTCTGCTCCGTGAAAGACACGGCTTGAAGCCTTATCAGGAAGATGACTTCAGAATCCGCAACTCCGCAGATTTTATGAAAATGCTCAATAATACCTCAACCATGATGACCAATCTTCTGCTGGTCGTTGCGCTGATTTCTCTGATTGTCGGCGGTGTCGGTATTATGAATATCATGCTCGTTTCTGTGACGGAACGCACCCGCGAAATCGGTTTGCGCATGGCAGTCGGTGCCCGTTCCAGAGATATTCTCAAACAGTTTTTAATTGAATCCATCGTCCTCTGTCTTGTCGGAGGATTTACCGGTATTATTTTGGGACACGGTGCGGCATTGCTGGTTGAAAGTCAACTGAATTGGCCCATTGAGTCAAGTCCGGGCGCTGTGATTGCAGCTGTTGTGGTTTCTGCTGCTGTCGGTGTGATATTCGGATTTTATCCTGCGTGGAAAGCGTCTAAACTTGATCCCATTGAAGCATTAAGATACGAGTAAAAAACTTGATTTTTTTCTGAAACTGAGTATATTGTTCCTGCAGAGGAAGATTTTTTCAAAGGCGGTGCAGAAGTGCTGTTTTGAAAGAAAAAGCAGTTTGGGAAAAAAGAGGAGAGTTTGAGTGTATGAATTTCAATAATCCGCATTGGTTCTGGTGGGTGATTCCTGTCGTTCTCTTGGTGTTGATTCTGGCAGCAGTTGCAGGAAAAAGAAAAAAAGCCCAGTTGAAAATGCTGCTGGGTGCAGCTTCTGATGACCCTGATGCTGTCCGCTTGTCAAAAGGAATTCGGAAATTCCGTTTGTTTCTGCTGCTTTTGACGGTGTTTTTTCTGATTGCGGCAACTGCCAGACCCTATTGGACCAGCCGGATGATTCCTTTTTCGCAGCAGGGCAGGGATATTATGGTGCTGTTTGACGTATCAAAAAGTATGCTTGCTTCTGATATTGCCCCCACGCGTCTTGATCATGCGCGTTTTATGTTAAGAGAACTTGTCAAAAGTGATCCTCTTGACCGCTTCGGTCTTGTTGCGTTTGCAGGGACTGCGTATACTGTTTGTCCGTTAACTTCTGATCCTGTTGCTTTTGAACAGTATATTGATGAATTGAATCCTGATCTGGTTCCCGTCGGAGGAACCAATCTTGAACAGGCTCTTAAAGCTGCAACCCGGGCATTCAAGGCCGCCGGCGGCTCCAATCGCGCGATCGTTCTCTTTACTGACGGAGATGAATTGGAGGGCGACAGCAAAAAAATTCTTTCTGAATTGAAACAGCGGAATACGCCGTTGTTTATTGTCGGTCTCGGTGATCCGCAGGCTGGTGCTCCTGTTCCGGATGGAAAAGGCGGATTTCAACGGGATGAAGCCGGAAAACTTATCACAACAAAGCTTGCGGAGAATAAACTCATTCAGGCGGCAGAGGCAACCGGGGGGATTTATATCCGCAGTACGGTGACCGATACCGGAATAAAAACTCTTGAAAAGCGCATTCAAAAATTGGATTTGGCAGAGCGGGGAAACTCTATCAGAACGATTCCCGTTGAAAAATTTCCTCTGGCGTTGATTTGTTCTGCGTTTTTTCTGTTTTGCTATCTGGTTATTTCAGAGCGTCCCCGTGCAAAAAAGATGTTCTTGTTTTTGGTATTGGCTCTCTTCGTGTGCGGTGCCGCTGAAAATCCGGTCAAAAAAGAAGCTGCTCCTCAAGTTGCCGTAACGGAAAAATTGCCGGAAAATATTGACGCTCTCTACAATCTTGCCCGTAAACGTCAGACCGAGGGCAGGGAAGATGCTGTAAAACTTTATGAAAATGTTTTGAAAAAGGCTGAGAAACGTCCGGATCTTCAAGCACGTTCTTATTTTAATCTCGGTACCGGTGTGCACGGCGGCGGACAGGAAGCGATTGCCGGTGCAGTCTCTCAGGTGCAGTCTCAACAGCTTGATCCGGCTTTGGAAAAGTTGAAAGAAGCGGAAAAGCGTCTTGCAGAAGCTGAAGAATTGTATACCCGTTCTGTTGCACTTCCTCCTGCACAGGATTTCAAAGAACAGCTTGCCGGAAATTTTCAGATGCTGGAATCCGACCGCCGTAAAATTCAGGATTTGAAAAAGAAAATCCAAGACCTGAAAAAACAGCAGCAGCAAGCCCGGCAGGATGCGAAAAATGCCCGGGATAAGAATCAGCAAAAACAGCAAAAACAGCAGAATCAGCAGAATCAGCAGAATCAACAAAATCAGGCTATTGACAAGGCGCAGCAGAGTGCCCGTGAACTTCAAAAGAAAGCTGAAGAACTTAAACAGCATAAAATGAGTGAACAGGCAAAAAAAGCTCAGGATGAGTTGGATAAAGCCCGTCAAGCCCGCGATGAGAAAAAGAAACAGCAGCATTTGTCTGAGGCGGTAAAGGCTCTCGGAGAAGAAGATAAAAAAGATCAGCAGCAAAAGGACAACAAGCAGCAGAAACAGGATTCTCAATCAAAAGAATCTCCGCAGAAACTGCCTGCGCAGCCCTGCTCCGGAAAAGAAGAAAAAGACAAGACCGACGAAAAGTCCGCTGAACAGCTTTTGAAAATGTTGAATGACGAAGAAAAACAGCGGCGTGAAGATTTGATGAAAATGCGGCAGATGCGCCGGACTCCGGTCAGAAAGGATTGGTAATGATGAAAAATATTCTTTTGGCAATTTTTTTGCTGCCGTTGGCACTTTTTGCAGAAAAATTCAATGTTGATATCGTCTTTCGTCCGGCGGTTGTCACTGCCGGGGAGCCTGTGGAGATTATTTTAATTTCAAATAAACGCGGCAATTTAGAGTTTGATTTGCCTGAAATCAAAGGCGGTACCTGGTTGAAAAACTATGTGTCAAGCAGTACTCAGACCAGCATTGTCAACGGTGTTGTCAGTACCACTGTCCGCCGGACGATTCCTGTAATGACTGAGCAGCCCGGTGCATTGACGATTCCTGCGTTTACTGTCAGGTGCGGCAAAGAAACGGCAACTACAAGAGAACTGGTTATCAAAGTTGTTTCCGCTTCAGACAAGGCAACTGCCCCCGGGAGTGTAAATCTTCCGCCGCCTGTGGGAGAAATAACTGT
Organism: Victivallaceae bacterium; assembly: GCA_045633645.1. Classification (GTDB taxonomy): domain Bacteria; phylum Verrucomicrobiota; class Lentisphaeria; order Victivallales; family Victivallaceae; genus UBA1784. The sequence continues at coordinate 4,143 of JAZQYS010000195.1, forward strand.
TCCTTTAAAAGGAAGAACTTTTTATGTCGGCGAAGAGATTCCGTTATCCTTATCGTTGTACATCCCTGTCGGACTTGAGGTGAGAGAACTCTCTTATCCGCAGCTTTCAGGACTTGACAATGCTGTATTGACAGATTACTCAAAAGTCAATCCCCGCAACCGCTTTTTTGCCCCGCCTGCCGAGCGCCGCAGAGTTATCGGCAATCAGGAGTATACAGAAATATTGTTCCGCACCGGTTTCCGTGCATTGAAAGCCGGAACTTTTACCCCCGGAGCAGTCGCCTCTGTCGGAATCGTTCACCGCAGTCAGAGCAGAACGTCCCGGAGCATGTTTGATGATGACTTTTTTGACGGATTTTTCTCTAACGTAAGCGCAAGAGTCATACCCCGGCAAGTTAATTTCAAATTTAACGGAAACAGCATTGCGGTACAGCCTCTTCCGCCGATGATTTCCGGGAAAAGCCACTTTTTGAATCTTGTCGGAAGGTGGAATGTTTCTGTGAAACTCGGCAGTAAAACTGCCAAAGTCGGAGAACCTGTTGAGTTGACCGTTACTTTGACCGGAAACGGCAGCGGCGAAACGCTGACGGCTCCTGCTCTTCAAATTCCCGGATTCAGAATCTATCCTCCTGAAGTGAAAAAATATGCAGACAGAATAGAAATCAAATATGCACTGATCCCCCTTGAAGTTGGAGAAAGAAAATTTGCTCCTGCGTTTTCGGTTTTTGATCCGGTATCTCAAAAGTATGTTGTTTCCAATGCAGAACTGACTCTGCCTGTTTCGGCAGGCAATGCCGCTCCCGCCGCTGTTGTGACTGCCGTTGTTCCCGAAAACGCAAAGAAAACTGTTCCTGTTGAGAAAGAAAAAGAAACGCCGAAAATCAAACGCAATGAACTGTTTTATCAGAAAAGCAATCCGGGAGAAAAGGTGTTTCTGCCGTTAATACGCAATCAGATTGCCGGAATCGTTTTTGTTCTTGTTGCCGGGACGGCAGTTGGTGTGCTGTTGACATGGCGGAATATCCGTCAGGAAAAAGAACTGACAGACGATTCATTCAGATTGAAACGGCAGCTTCGGCATCAATTGAAGGATGTGCTTGCTGAATTGAAACAGCGTGATTATTCAGCGGATTCTGTCCGTGAAACGGCGGTTCCGTATTTGGCGCAGTCTCTCGGACTTGCTCCGGGAACAACGCCGGAAGAGTTGGCTGAAAAAGTTTCAGATCCGGAACTTGCCTCCTGGCTGCGGGCCTTGAATTCTTCCGGCTTTATGCCCGGAAGTGATTCTGTTGACATTCGTCCTGATGCCGCACGGATTCGCAGTTTGATTAAAGCTCTGAAAAAATATGCTGTCCTGTTGCTCGTCTTGGGAACATTTTCTCTGTTCGGCGGTTTCAATACGGCATTTGATAAAGGCGATTTGGCTGCTGCGCAAAAGGAATATGAAAAGTTTGTGACTCCTGATTGCTGGTCAGCCAATGCTCTTTATAACCTGGGCTCCGTCTATTATATGCAAAATGATTTGCCCCGGGCAAGACTTTATTTTATGCGTGCGCTGCTGATTTCCCCCTGGGATTCTGAAATTCTTGAAAATCTCAATCTGGTCAACCGGAAACTGGTGCAGAAAGAACTCGGCAGTACATCATCTCCGGGAGAACTGCTGCTTTATTGCCGCAACAGATTGCGTCCTGATCAGTATTTCTTTTTGACCGCCTGTGCCGTTGCTGTTCTGCTTGTGTCAGCGGGACTGTGGAAACGGGATACTTCCAATTTCCGTTATTGGTTCAGCGGCATTGCACTGGCGGCGGCGATTTTGTTTGCTGCTGCTGGAATTACATTGGCAAATGATCTTTATAATCCTGCTTGTGCAATTGTTGTTTCAAAAGAAATCAAACTCCGCAATCTGCCGGTTTCCGGCGGCAAGCTCGAAGTCTCTCTGCCCGGTGGAGCTTCCGCAAAAATTGTTGAGTCCAGAGACGGCTGGAGCCGCATTAAAATCAACGGTCAGGATGGCTGGGTTGAATCAAAAGATATTGAATCCGTTTTCCCGGGAGGAATTTGGTGACACCTGAGGATATCAAAAATTTGCCTTTTTTCTGGAGTGTCCGGCGTCAGCGGTATTGGAAACAATGCCGCCGCCGGTATTTTCTGCATTATTACCTTGCCCGTCTCGGCAGATATGAGGAATCTGATGCTGTTTGTTGTGAAGCTTATGAACTTGACAAAAGGGTATCTGCAAAAGAATACATCCGCATTATATTGTGCAAAACAATGCATTCCATGTTCCAGCGTTGCGAAAAGGGGTCTATTTCAACTGCTGCTGTATTGAATTTCAGGCATGAAGTCT
>JAZQYS010000196.1:0-2866 GCA_045633645.1 Victivallaceae bacterium
GTTACCATCGTCCCAGCACCACATTTCTCCGTTGCTTTTCTGAATGACGATATCGTCAGTGCCGTCACCGTTGAAGTCACCGGAAGCCATAAACTTGGAGTCTTTTCCGAGATAACCGATATCAGTCTGACTCCAATTCCATGTTTTGAAAGTGGGGTCGTTGTTCTGCCAGAGATAGAGGTGACCGTTGGAAGAGTTTTCAACGATGAGTTTGTCTGCTGCTCCGCCGAAGGAACCGGCACCGAGGATTTTCCAGGGATTGGTGGAAGAATTATCAACGTGCCAGATATCTTTGTAGGTGGTTCCGTCAAGGACGGTACCGAAACTGCCGTTGCCGTCATAGATGAGAATATCATCATATTCGTTGCCGTCAAAGTCGGCGATGGCGCGGGTGTTGAAAGAGCCTTCAACGTGACAGAGGTCAACGTAGCCGTAGGACGGGTCATTCAAATCAGTCCATGCGGCGAAGGTGTTGCCGATACCGTTGTAAAGAAGAACACCGTCATAATCAACTTTGGAACCTTTGAAGTGACCGGCTCCGGCAACGCGCCAGAGTTTAACATCAGAGCCGCTCCACTCCCAGACGCCGCCCCATTCAGCGGGGAATTTACCGTTGTTGTGAATCATGCCGACAGTACCGCGGTTCTGATCCCAGGCGATGACTTGAGAGAATCCGCGATTTTTGATATCGGTTGCAGGGGTGGTTTTGCCGGGCTCCACGGGCGGAGTGACAGGCTGCTCCGCGGGCGGGGTGACAGGCTCCGAAGGAGTTGCCGTTACGGAGAGGTTGAGATTGCCGCTTGAGAGCGAAAGCTGATAGGAGGTATCATTGTATTTAAGCGCAGTTCCGTTGACAGAGAGAGCACCGTAAGAGACTGTACCGTCACCGACGGAAATGCTGCCTTTGAAGTTTCCTGCCCCCTGGGCAAGCTTGTAAGTACCGGCAGTCTGATTTGCGGAAACAGTGATTGTATAAGTCGGTGCTCCGGAAATCAGAGAAAGGTTATTGACGATGTAACCGTCTGTGGTTTTACGCTGATTGATTGCAAAATCAAGTGTTGCACCGGTTGCAGTTGCAGTTCCGGATATAACAATTTCACCGCCGAAAGTGTTTTTGCCCTGCAGGGTCGCTCCGGTATGAACTGTGGCGCTTCCGCCGGAGTTGACGGTCGTATTGCTTGCTGTGCCGCCGGCGAAAATGTCCATCTCGCCACCGGCATTGACTGTTGTTCTGTTAGCCACGCCGCCGCTGTAGATTTCTATTTCTCCGTCTTTGTTGAGAGTGGTATCGATTACAACGGTATTTGAATGGACCGTTGTGGCGTCGGTTGATATCAATCCGCTGATTGTATTTGAGGCAAAAGTTACATTTGCTCCATTTGCAACCTCGACCTCACCTCCGGTCTCTTTGATCATTGTTGCTGTTCCGCCGTGTGCAATGTACATGTAGCCGCCGTAATAGACTGTGGTACTGTTTGCCACACCGCCGTATTCAATTTCTATTTCGCCGCCGGAATTGACGGTTGTGCTGTTCGCCGTGCCGCCGTTGTTGATGGACATGTAGCCGCTTGAATTGACTGTTGTTTTGTTTGCGACGCCGCCGCTGTAAATTTCCATATCCTCATCGTAATTGAGGGTGTGTCCGGAAATCCGGGCGTCTTTCATTTCAAAAGCGGAGCCGTTGGATGTGCCCTGTACATAGGTATTCGATGCGACTGCTATATCCAGCGATCCTCCCTTGGATATCAAAATATTGGTTGCCGTGCCGCCGCGTTCAATGTCTATTTCGCCGCCGGAATTGACGGTTATGTTGTTCGCCACGCCGCCGTTGTGGACGTACATTCCTCCGCCGGAATTGACAGCCGTGCTGTTTGCTTTGCCATCACTTGAGATGAACATTCTGCCATTGGAATTTACGGTCGTGTTGTTTGTCGTACCGCCGCTGGAAATGAACATCTGACCGCCGTCACTGATTGTGTTGCTGTTTGCCGTGCCGCAACTTTCGATGTACATGTTGCCGCTCTCTCTGATCACTGTACTGTTCGCCGTGCCGCAACTTTCGATGTACATGTTGCTGCCGGAATCGACAGTTGAGCTGGTCGCTACTCCACCGCTGGAGATGGATATGTAACCGCCGTGGGCGATTGTGTTGCTTGCCTTACCACCGTTATAGATTTTTAACCAGCCTTTTGTATTGACTGTTGTGCTGTTTGCTTTACCGCCGCTGTGGATGTGCATATAACTATAGAAATTAACACTGGTGTTGTTTGCTATACCGCCGGCTGAGATGTACATGTTGTCATTGTAAAGTATTATGCCGGAGGAGAGAATCCCATTGGAAATGTGATAATCCATAGTAATATAACCTTTTTTTGTTGCCCATATCGGTATTGCGGGCAGATAAATTGTTGTCGCTTTTTAAATTAGCTCATAATCAACGGTTTGTCAAGAGATAAAATATCGCTTGAGAACACATTTTATAAGTTTTATACGTCTTATGTGTCTTATTTTTGAGCTTTGATTTCGGGCTTGGCGGCAAAACGGACTGAAACGGACTGAAACGGACAACAACGGATGATAAACCAACCCGTAATAATCCCTGAACAAATACTTTGTTTTTCTCAAAAACAGGCATTCCCCATGCTGCTTTTCAACGGGAGCAATAGATGTGAAGTTGCAAAACTTTCGTTTTGCAGTGAAGATGTTCCTCCTTCGCACAAGGCTGCGGAGGACAGGGGCAAGAGATGTGAATACCCCTGATGTGTTAAGATAACAGATTGTTCAAAAAAGCCTGTATTCTTCCAATCTCAAAATACCCCGCTTTTCTCGAAAAGGGGTTCCTCCTTCGCGCAAGGCTTCGGAGGAC
>JAZQYS010000197.1:0-3373 GCA_045633645.1 Victivallaceae bacterium
TTACCAAGTCAACCAATGCCGCATCCCCCATGCCGGGAACAAACATCGGAATCGCCGTAAAAAAGCAATACTCCCCCCAGAAGCGTTCCATATAACGCCCCGAGGGGATGTTTCGACAGTCTGAAATAGAATGTTTTTATAGTCATTGCGGCATCTGACGAAGTTTCTTCAAGTATTCCTGTGCAATCGTATTATCAGGGGAAAACACAAGTAATTGCCTGCATAGTTCCCGGGTTTTTTCCCGTTGGGTACTGATATTGCAATCTTTGATCCTCTGCTGCATCCCGGCAATCCACAAGTTTTCCATCTCTTTCCGGTATGGACTTGTTGCAAAATTCTTGATAATGTCCGGAATGTCTCCCAATCGCCCTTTCTTATATAATTTGTCCGCATAACATAATTGGGTTTCCGGTATTTGCGGCGCCAGCGTATATGCCCGGTTTGATAGAATCAATGCCTGGTCAAGATCCCCTGTGTCAGTAAGAAGTTCTGCCATATTCAACAGAACAACAATTCGATAACGAGAATTTTCCGGAAATGTTGAATATTTTTTCAGCGCAGCTTGAACTTTTCCATTTTCCCCAAGTGTCTTTGCAGCAAAAAAAAGTAAATCCTGATTCCCCTGAGCATCGGCAACTTCCAGCAAACGGTATGCTGAATCATTGTCATTCTTTTTCAAAAGGAGCAGTGCTTGACAGAACGGTGCATACAGAGGATCTTTTCCTAAAAACTGCAAATCTTTTTCACGCAAAGTGGTGCTTGCAAATTGCCAATATTCAGATCTGATGTCCTGTGTAAAGTTTTCCATAAAAAGCCGGGAGGCTTCGTCAAAATCTTTTTCTTTCAATGCCAGGGAAATTTCATAACGCAGTATATCTCCTTTTCGGGCAGGGAAAAGATTCCGATACCCTGTTATCAATTCTTTTACCTTTGATAAATCGTGATTGAAATAGTGTTCAATGGCTATCTTGATGATCCCCGGATCTTTGCCGAATCGTTTCAATGCATCATTCAGGAGTACCGCATCAACAGATTTGTTCCGTTTCTGAAAAAGAAGAATGAATTTCGCTGTAAATACATCCGGTCTACGTTTGTAAAGCGTTTCTGCCAAAGCAAAAAACTGTCCGGTTTTTTCCGCCGGAGCTGTCAGAGATCGCTGCAGAAAATCGGAAGCCATATTGTCAGCACGGTTCTGCAGATCAAGATAATTCCGATGAGAATGAAGGGCTTGATAACTTGCCAGGACCGCTGCTGGATCATCTCCGGAAATATCTGCACAGAAAAACAGAAATGCTGCAACAGGTGTGTTGATATTTTTCCGCAAAGGAACCGTGAGTTCTTTCAGTGCCGCCATATCCCCGTTCGCCAATGCCGTCAATGCATCAAAATAATAACAGCACAACATGCCGCCGGAGCCGGAGTCAGATTGATAATCTTTGCGGAGTTCTGCTATCTTTTCCGTTTTTTTGAGCAGACAATATATTTCAGCCGTCTGTATGGCAATCGCCTGATCGTGATATTTTTTCAGATATTTTTCAAAAATTTCCAAAGATTGTCCGAACGTCCGGAAGTTTGCGTAAAATCTGCCTAATGCCGGAGCAAAAGCAAATTCATTGAGAGCATACGCTTTCAATAAAGCCTTTTCTGAATCATCAAGCTTTCCGGATTTTAAATAAAGTTCTGACTGAGCAGCAAACAGTTCCTGCTGCAAAAATGGATCCCCAGTCTGAAACTCATTTTCAATCACTGAAAGTTTTTTCTGAATACTCAAATCGTCCTGTGCAAACAACAGGAACGCCAATGCCCCGATATTCTTATCTGTTTCGCTGTGTTTTAACTGTGTTTTGTATTTTTTGATGTTCCCGTTGCGGCCTGCAGCATAAAGCTGGACTTGTTTCAGATCATCAGAGAGATTACTTTGATAGGAAAGAAAATTTTCCAGCCGTTCAAATTCCCGGGCAAAAAGCAGACTTTTGATATATTTTGCTTTGTTTTCGGCACTCAAAGGATTTAATTTGTGTGCCATGTAACTGTAATAAACCAGCTCTGGATAAACTTTCCGTTGCCCGGCAATGGATGCCAGCATGAGGTAGGCCGTTTCGTTATCATCGTCATTGCGGATCAACTGCAGAAGTTGAGCTTCGGCAGCATTCAGAGAGGTGTCATCCCCACGCTGAAAGTCGCTTTGTGCTTGCTTGAAAAGTACAACATTATGGTAATTGGAAAAAAGCAAAAACACTGTCATGCCGATACATGCAATAAGGATCAGCAGGGCAGCTGAAATAAGAATGATACGCTTTTTTCCAAAATTTTTCATGCTGCTTTACCATCGGAAGATTCAATTTTGATTACTTTGAATCATAATGTTTTTTGCGTTTCTTCAGATAAAACACTGCGCCGCTGCCCACGAGCAGTGTTGCAATGATCCCCGGCAAAGGCTGACCGGAAGGAGGGGCATTGGTGGAAATTGCAAACTGGAACCCTGCCGGATTGATGGCATTCTGGGATTTTTTTCCGTAATCGACCCCGAAATCTCCCCAGTTGAAAATAATACTGTCACCGGATTTTGACAGCATCCAGATATCACTGTCCTGAGTTGTCGGACTATACATGGTAAAGGTTTCCTTTTTGCCGTCGGCGGAGGTGGTTTCCACCCACAATACGATTTTATCTCCGGCAGAAAATTCCCCCAATACCCCGGTTTTCATATCTCCATAATGCAGTTCCGGCATGGCTGCAGAAGTTGTATTGCCGCCAGGGCTGCCCGGACGCCAGTTATTATGATTTCCTCCCGGACGTCCTCCCTGATTGCCGCGGTAACTCGCAACATCATTATAGTTATACCATCCGATATTGCTGATAACGGAGTCGCCGATCGCTACATTGGAGCCATCATTTTTCTTTACATCCACATAGACCGTCTGCTTGGAATCTACCGAAAACCACGCCTCGCCGGTACCGGTCTGCAAACTGTATTGAAGTGCCGCCGAAGCGGGAAGAGCCACCACACTCAATGCGGCGGCACAAAGCATAGAAAACTTTTTCATTTCGCAATCCTATTTTTTTTGCTACGATATAACTTACTTGCTCCGAAAGCGATGCCGCCTGCTGCCAAAACTGCAAGAATTCCGGGCAGGGGCTGACCTGAAGGAGCCTTATTTGAAGCATTGGCAGTATTCACTTTGAAAACGTAAAATTCATGAGTTCCGTTAGAGCCCATATTGCCGCCGCCCAACTGCAAATTGCCGTCAACGATTTTGGCTTTTCCCCAAGTATCATCTTCAAAAGGACTGTTTTTACCGGGTTTGGTTGACATATATGTTTTTCCGGTATTATCAGTTACATAAAAACCGATCCGGTCATTTTCGGTAAA
>JAZQYS010000198.1:0-5923 GCA_045633645.1 Victivallaceae bacterium
CACAATCAATAAGAGAGTAATCCCAATCGCCGTTTTCATCACCGATTCCGAGACCGATTTCAACGTCGCTTCTTGAAAAAGAGTTGAGAACTTTGGCGGCAACGGAGGCGCGGTAACGCAGATTGCCGGTGTCAACGAGAACCATTTTCAAATCAAGATTCTGCTGACAGAGCAGCATGGTCAACGCCCAGTTGTCGTCAAAGTCAGTTCCGATATCTGTTTGAAGAATAACGGGGATTTTCATTGCTTACTCCAGAAAGAACGGCGTGGCGACCATGACCTGTTCAGGCGTTTCACCCTCGGCTTCAACACGGACAAATTTATCCAGGAAGGGATTTGAAAGTTTGAGTTCCAAATCAACTTTCTGCGTGCCGGGATTGACTTTGCAGATGACCTTGCTGCCGGAGTAAACGCGGACTTCACGGATGACACCTTTGGCAATTTTTGCGGAAACACGGACAACGGCGTCACCGGCTTCAGTGCGCTTGACAATATCTCCCGGGATGTGGTCATTGAGCATGACATCCGCTTCATCAAAACCGCAGGTGGCGATCGTGTGATGGTTGCGGACGGCTTTTACAACGCTGTCACGGCAGGGCTTTTCTCCCTGAAGATAAACAAAGTTCACCGCGGGATTGGCGAGGATTCTCTGGAAACCGAAGAGGTCAACGGAGTTCATAACGGCAATACGTCCGCCTTTGAGCCAGTAACTTTCAATGTGGCTGCCCGCCAGAGGAACAAGCGGTTCCTGATCAACGGCATCAAAATCGTATTCCTGCCAGTAGTTTACGGCGTTGGGATGGGTGGCGCAGATGGCACCGTGCTTGTCGTGGACATACTTGATGGCACGTTTGAGATAAGCATCAACCTGTTCATCGCCGTAAAGACTGCGGGTAAATTCAGCAGTGTAGGCATCCGGATCAATGCCGATGGGCAGCATGTGATAGGAGTTGTGATTGATGGAATCGTATTTATCTTTCCAGTTGAAAGGATGATATTCCTGACCGTCAAGGAAGAGAACTTTATCATCAGAGAACTTGACGGGGTCGAGTTTTCCGGCATAAGGTTTGACGTCTTTGACCGCCAGTCCGCAGATATCGTAGTTCATGTAGCGCATCATGGCATTGATGGTACCGGGAGCGGAGTCGCAGCCGAACCAGTCAAGGGAGTGCATGTGAACACAGAGTTTGTAGTTTTTCTTGTTCTGCGGAAACTCTCCGGCAGGGGGAATAACAGGTTCAGCTTCGCCGTTTTTGAAGCGTTCAAAATAGGCGCACAGGTTGCGCATATACTTTTTCCAGAACGCCACACAGCGGTCACCCTCTTCAGGTTTGACTTCGGGGAAGAGCAGCTGGGTGATGAAATAAAGTCCTTTTCCCCATTTGGACTGCAGAATAAGGGCGCCGTCACGCACAGCGGGATCCATGTAGGAACCGAGGATTTCCCAGGGTTCTTCGGCAAGGAAACAGCTCTGAGCGGCAGTCTGCAAAGTTTCGGTGGTATCCTGTCCCTCATCATTGCGCACGATGCGGAAGGTGTTGCAGGTGACACTCCAGCCGATCATTTCATCGGGGGTGATTTTTTCGGGAATGTTGAAAAGTGCTTTGCCTTTTTCTTCAATCCAAGGCATCATGTAGCACATGCTCACGGGAGAATTCTTATACACCCGCACCGTCGGCACATGACGGTGGATAAGCTGTGTGTAACCGGCTTCATGCGGAATGAAATAAGGTGCCCAGCGCTGATAATCCTGGTGCATGAAAAGCAGGATACCGCCGCGTTTGACCCATTCAGCAATGTAGGGTTCATCGTTTTCAATATAATCATTGAAACCATTCTGTTCAACGATGGCGACATCGTATTTATCCAGATAACCGGGCAGAGAATAATCAATTTCTTCAATATCGTATCCTTCGCTCTTGAGGAACTCGGCAAAGGCATACGGGGGACGGAACCAGTGTTTGAAATAACCGAACTTCATTTTTTATATTCCTTTTTCAATTTTAAGGTATTTTATGCTTTAACTATTTCCATCAACTTGCGGGCGCATACGCTGACCTCTCCGGCACTTCTGCCGGGCTTGTAGAGCGCGCCGCCGATTCCCGCACCGGGACAGACAGAAAGAAACTCTTTCAAATTTTCTTCATTCACACCGCCGACAGCCAGAATCGGCTTTTTAATGACGGCCTGTAAATCTTTGACATAGCCTTTTCCCATACATCCGGCGGGAAAAAGTTTGAGATAATCCGCACCGGCAGCAATCGCAGTAAAACCCTCAGTCGGCGTAAAAAACCCGGGAATGGAAATCAGTCCCAGTTCCTTTGTCTTGCGGATGACCGCCGTATCAGTGTTGGGAGAGATGATAAACCTGCCGCCGCAATCATTGACGCGACAGACATCTTCAGGAGAAAGAACAGTACCGGCACCGACAAGCTGACGAGTTCCGGCATACCTGACGGCTTCGGCAATACAAGTAAAAGCGTCGGGCGTGTTGAGGGGGATTTCAAGCAGCATGATACCGTTTTCAAAAAGTGCATCGCATACGCCGGGAATCTCCGCCGGGGTAATGCCCCGCAAAATGGCAATCAGCGGAGAAGACTGCAGACATTTTTCAAAATTCATCGTTTGACTCTCCCGGATGCGCTGCCGTTCATTAAAGAAACAACTTCTTCAAAACTGCTGTAATTGTAATCTCCTTTAATGGAGTGTTTCAGACAGCTTGCCGCCGCCGCAAAACGGATGGCTTTCTGAGGAGAAGAATATTCCTCACTGTTGAGCGCACAAATCAATCCCGCGCAGAAGGAGTCTCCGCCGCCAAAACGGTCAACGATATTTTTGATTTCATAGGGCGCGTATGCTCCCTCAGCGTTCAGGGGCGCAAAAAAGGCTTTTTTCTCAGCGCAGGAGTAGAGCATACCTCCCCAGTTGTTGTGGTCTGCTGAAAAACTTTCGCGCAGGGTGATTGCGACGAATTTTGCTTTGGTAAAACGCGCGGCAAGTTTCTGAGCAACTTCAACATAGCCTGCGGTATTCAACGAACCCTGCTCAATTGAACTGCCGGAAGAATGAATACCGAACACATCTCCTGCATCTTCTTCATTGCCGATGATGATATCCGCATAAGGAACGATTTCTCCCATGCACCGGGCGGCAAGTTCAGCAGGCTTGCAAGCAACATCCCAACGCCAGAGTTTTTTGCGGAAATTCAAGTCACAGGAAATGGTTATTCCCATTTCAGAAGCTGTTCTGACGATTTCCAGAGTTGAAAGGTATGCCTTTTCGCTCAATGCGGGCGTAATACCGCTGATGTGCAGATGACTGCAGTTTTCAAGCATGTATTTAAAATCGTAGTCCTCAGGTCCTGACAGGGAGATGACGGAGCCTTCGCGGTCGTAGACAACATTGGAGCCTCTCTGCGCGGCTCCGTGTTCAGCATAGTAGACACCCATTCTGCCGTTTGCGGTATATTTGATGCGCTCTGTATCAACGCCGAGTCCGCGCATTTCACCGGCAAAAGATAAAGCAACAGGATTTTCAGGAAGAGCCGTAAGATATCTTGACTTCAAACCCAATATGGCAAGCGAGGCACAGACATTTGCCTCTCCGCCGCCGAATGAGGCTTCAAGAGTTCCCGGAAAAGCCTGTGCAAAACGCATTTTTCCGGGAGGACATAAACGGAGCATGACTTCTCCGAACCCTGCAATTATTTTTTCACTCATTTTCTGAACCTTGAAAAATTTCATCTTTATTTCAACAGATTTTTTGTCCGCAGAGTAAAATAGCTCAACTCATGCATAATTTCAACTGTGCTTTTTTTTAAAGCAAAAAAAAGTTCACTCAAAAAAATCTGTCTTCAGTAAAGACACACTTTCAACCGGGAGTGCCGGCTGCTGTACTGAAAAATGCTGTTTTTTCTGAACTTGCCTTTTTCCGGGACTTGCTTTAAGGGGCTTTTGACATTATATTTCAATAGAAAATCAACGAGGTGTTTTTATGCTGCTGACATCAGAGGGACATTTTTCAAACCGTGATCTGCCGGTTCAGTTATTTCATACGCAGAGCAGTTCCAACCTGCAATGGCACAGCCACGAATTTACGGAAATCGCCATCATGTTTGACGGCAGCTGTACTTATGAAACGGATTTCAGTTCAAAAAACATCACAAGGGGCGATGTGATGTTCATTCCCCGGGGCGGAAATCACCGCTATCTGAACGAAAAAAACGTCTCTTTGATGAATGTTCTTTTCATGCTTGAAAACCTGACTTTTCCCTATCAGGATATTTTTGCAGACAAGGATTTCACCGCCCTTTTCCGCATCCGCTCGGAGTTCTGCCGCAAGATGCAGTTTTATCCGCATCTTCATCTTGCGGATAAGGAACTTGAAGAGGTCAAAAGTATCCTCATGCCCGCCTGGGAGAGACAGAAAGAGAATCTTCCCGGGGCGACACTGGGCGTTTACGGTTCCTTTCTGCAGTTGATTCCAATTTTTCTGGGTGCAGAAAACAAATCCTGCGCCGCACCGGATAAGACGCCTGCGCGCATTTCTGAAGCAATCGGTAAAATGCACCTGCATTTCAAAGAAAAAATTTTAATTCCGCAGCTTGCCCGCGAAAGCGGCATGAGTGAATCCTCGTTCACCCGGCACTTTAAAAATGCCACGGGAGAAACCCCGGTGGAGTATCTGCTCAAACTCCGTCTTCAGGATGCCGCAGACAAAATCTGCAACGGCATGGCTGTTTCAGAAGCGGCGTACTCTTCCGGATTCTCCGACAGCAATTATTTTTCGCGGATTTTCAAGAAAAAATACGGTATATCTCCTTTGAAATTTTGCAAAATTCCGAAATAATGCTATTTTAAAGCGGAATAGTTAAGGTCTCCGGCGTTTTTTTGACTATAATATTATATTGATGGATATTACTTTAATTACGGACATAAAAATTATGATATTTGAAAAGCAGAATTGGCTGACAGATCCGCAAAAACAAAGCGGACTTCTGGCACCGGTCACATGTTTCAGACGCAAGTTCACCTCACCGGCAGGGGAAATCACCCTGCAGCTTTCAGCACTGGGAATTTATGAAGCACATCTGGACGGAAAACAAATCACTGAAAATATTTTTACCCCCGGCTGGTGCGATTACAATTACCGCGCTGAATACAACACTTACACGCTGACGGTATCAGAGGGGGAACATGAACTTGAAGTTCTGCTTGCCGACGGCTGGTATGCCGGAACCATTCACGGTACGCAATGGGGCGTTGAAACCCGCAATTCTCTGTTGTTCTGCCGTATGACTCTGCCGCAGGGAGAAATAATCACTGCCGATACAAAGTGGCTCTGTTCCTCAAACGGTCCGTTGCGTTACAGCGATATTTACATGGGGGAATCCTGCGATTTAACTGCCGGTTGGCAGGATTGGCACCCCGCAGGCGTGCAGAATCTTGATTTGAAAATAGAACCTTTCAACGGTGTCCCCGTCCGCAGAACAAGAGAAATTGTTCCCCTTGCAATAAAAGAAGGAACGGTTGATTTCGGAGAAAATATCACCGGCAGAGAAAGAATCACTTTTTCCGCCCCTGCCGGAACAGTCATCACCATCCGCCACGCCGAAGTGCTGGATGAAGACGGCAAAATCTATACCAGAAATCTGCGTTCGGCAAAATCAACCAATACCATTATTGCCTCAGGCAAAAAAGAGACTTATGAACCCAAATTCACTTTTCACGGATTCCGTTATATTGAAGTGGAGGGCATATCTGATTTTGAAGTAACGGCACAGGTGATCCACTCGGATATGCCTTTGCATCTTGAATTTGATTCTTCTGATGAACTTTTGAATAAACTTGTTGCCAACATCCGCCGTGGGTGGCTGGGCAATGCGCTGGATGTGCCGACAGATTGTCCGCAGCGCGATGAACGT
>JAZQYS010000199.1:0-3442 GCA_045633645.1 Victivallaceae bacterium
AATTTCTCCGACAGCCTGTTCGCGGGTGTCAAGCGGAATAGAGAATGCGACAGCGGAATCCGCATTGACATCAACGGCAAGAGTTGTTTTTTTGCCGGTAACATTGGTCAGCGTCAGCAAAAAGAGCTGCTTTGAACCATCGGAAGTTCCAAATTCATCACTTGGATCCAGTATCTGCATGGAATAGACATTTTGCAGAATTTCAACAGAATTGAGTTTTTCTTTGAAATTAAGTTGAGCTTTTACATGAACCATGCCGTCATTTTGTTTTTTGAAATCAACTTTTGCCGAAACAGCTTTCAGAAGATTGCGCAGCGGCGTGCAGTACCAGGAGTGATCGTCACAGACGGCAGGACGCATGACGGTAAACGGCAGTCCTGACGAAAAAATCTGCTTTTTGCCGCCGCAGGAAACTGTGATTTCAGGTGAAAGCAGACGGTGCTGTGTCAGTTTTGCCGTATTCAGACGTATGGTGTGATCCATCATTTTGCCGGAATCAAAAGACAATGTATCGCTTGCATAAACGGTTTTGCCGTTTTCATCAAGCAGTTTTACTTTGACAGTGTATTTTTTGCTTTTTTTACCGTCGGGAACGTTGAGGAGTTCAAGTTCAAATTCCGAACCGTAATAAAGTTCTCTTCTCTGGCTGATGATCATGTTGGGGATGGATAAGTCATCTCCGGGCATTGGGGAGGGCTTTTTGCCTTTGGATATTGCTGAATAATAGCGGGTGATACGCGAACTTGACATCGGACGGACAACCGTCGGTCCGAGAGAAGTATCTTCGTTGAGTTCATCCCACTCTGAACCGATGAGAACATCGGGCTTGAACTTTAAAAATGTTTCCAGATTGCGGCGCAATGTTTTTGTGCCGTCACGGTTGAGCGTTTGGGAGCCTCCGGCATTGGTGTAGCCGCATTTGAAGTTGGCGGAAAAGATTTTTTTACCGTTGAATTCAGGTTGGGCAAGAGCTGCGCCGAAAAGCGGCAGAATGTAATCTTCATAAAGTCCGGTCGGGAATTTCAATGCCTGGTCATTCATGTACGGTCCGTAACAGACACCGCCGTTGCTTTTCTGGCGCAGAAATTCTGTGATGTAGTCATATTCAAGCAGAGCCGCTTTGCCGGAAACCTGCCGTTTTTGCCAGTAAAGAGAGTACTGATCTTTAAAATTTTTGCGTTCTTCGCGTGAAAGACGTTTGTGTGAATGGATCATGAACAGTTCCGTCAGGTATTTGACATCTTTTCCGCCGGTTGCTTTTCTGATGTTTGCAAGATAATTTTCAACGCCGGAGAGTCCGCCGCCGCGATCGGAGTAATAACCGCGCATCAACGGTACGCCGGAGAGTTTGAGAATGGCGGGATTTTTATACAACTCTTTGCCGAGAGAAGTTTCCATACGGCTGTATTCGCCGACGCCGGGCGAACCTCCCGGAAAGATTTTGAAGTTGCCGACTTTGTTTGCCGCCTGAAGATAATAAATCCAGGCGCGGCGGAATCCGGGATAGGTCCAACAGGTTGTGCCGTCGTAACCGGCCTCTTTCATGTCTTCAAAATTTTTGATGATTGACGGCAGTTGAAAGTCCGTCCGTTTGGTGACCCAGAGGCGGCGGTCGCAGAAAAGTTGACGGTCGTTCCACTGAGTATCGGTGTAACTTAATTGTCCGATACGGTGCGGTACAAATTGAGAGATGAAAAGCGGATACTTGAAAACCGGTTTGCGCCGGGCGGCAAGTTTCTTGAAGACGGCACACAATTCTTTACCCAGCTGAAAATCTTCAGGAGTACCGTATACGATTTTTTCCGCCCGCGCACGGTAAGGGAAGAGCACATCTCCGGCTGTCAGCAGAGCTGCCGTTGCAAGACTTGTCAGAATCAGTAACTTTTTCATTTTTTTCCATTTATTTTAGATGACAGTATTTCTGATACATGCAAAAAATGAACCGCAGCACTTTTGTTTATCGCTTGACCGGTTTTGTATTTTTTGCCGGTTTTCCGGGTGAACGTTTTTTCTCGGATTTTTGAGGCGTACTTCGTTTTTGCAATGCCTGTAAATTGTTTTTTAATTGCCGGACATAGCGGCGGAGCAGTTCATTTTGACGGATGAGAGCCGTCTTTTCCTGCTGAAGTTTGACAACGGCGGTGCTGGTGCGTTCAAACTTTCTGCCCAAACGGGAATAGACCAGTTCGCGGGAGTTTTTTGCGAGCGTCGTATCAACACCTTGCGGCGGATTTTTCAGATATTCGTCATAGTAGAACAACGCTGGAATCGGCTGATCCAGATATTCATCATAAAGTTGAGCCAGAGCCAGAATGACTTCGGGGGAATCCGGATGTTTTTTCAGACAGTTCCGGTAAAATTCAAGAGCAAGTTTGTAATTTCCGTCATTGCGGTACTGCGTGCCCTTTTGCATCAACGGGTGTTTCATCGTTGCGGGTTTGCCGCAACCGCAAAATAAAACGGCGCAGAATATCAGCAGGGGAAGAATTTTCCGCAAGACTGCCATACCGCAGACAGCGGCGGTTTCAAGGCGCAGAACATAGGGACCCAGATTTAAAGTTCTCAGTCCTGAAATTTTGATTTTTTCCAGTTCTTCAGGCGTGAATCCGCCCTCGGGACCCACCAGAAACGCGGCATCTTTACCGGAATCAGAGAGTGTTTCGCTGATTTCACCGATACCGCCGTAAAAGGCGTGAAAATTTTTCATTTCCTCCAGGGCAGTATCCAGAGAAACGGGTTCTCTTATAATCGGCACAAAGGGATTTTTGGACTGTTTGCAGCCCTCTTGCAGCAGGATTTTCCATCTGCCGCCGCTTTTGTCGCTGTCGGAAACGGAACGGGTGAATTTGACGGGAACGATACTCCAGACACCCAGTTCGGCACATTGTTTCAACAGGGGTTCAAATTTGTTTCTTTTGGCAACGGCGCAGTACAAGTGATATTTGCGTTCAGGTTCGGGGATATCCTCAACACTTTCAAGAGAGAGAAGTTTACCCTCAATCACATGGGCGATACCTCTGCGGCCTCTGCCGTCAAGCAGTTCAACTTCGTCACCGATAGAGGCACGGAAAACTTTAAAAAGATGATCTCTGTCATTTTTTTCAAGTTCAACGATACTGCCCGGTGCGCCGATTACATCACAATAAACCGTATGCCTGACCATTTAAACCTCTGTAAAAAAAGAAATAAGACTTATACGACTTATAAGACTTATTTTTCAGTAATAAAAAATACGCTGCTTTTCTTGAAAAAGCTCTGCTCTCTTTACGGGCAGACCGAAAACACCCGCCCGGCAGAGAACAAAGCCTTTTACAAATACTCCGCTTTTTTTGAAAAAGCTCTGTCCTCTTTACGGTCAGCGAGAGCAAACACTCCACCGGCAGAGAACAACACCTTTCCAAAATACTCCGCTTTTCTTGAAAAAGGATAGGGGGTTCGGGGG
>JAZQYS010000200.1:0-3203 GCA_045633645.1 Victivallaceae bacterium
CAGATTTTGCCCCGTTACACACCGTTTTTCCGGGTATTTTCCATTTGCTGGTTTTCTCTGCTTTTCATATTTTCCATGACAATCGCTTCTGACTGGCTGTTGGGAACATATCAGCGTTATCATTTTTCGGATATCATGCTCGGACGCAGTTTTGCAACTCTTGCCGGAGCATTTTTGTCAATCACCGGAGAACTTTTTTTAAAGAAAGAGAAAACGGTATGAACTTCATCAAAAGACAAATTCTGTTTCTGATTCTTATTTCATTTCTGATTACCTGCACCATATACTGGTTTTACTGGCATTGGCGTCCCTTTACAGCTGATGCTTTTGTCTTTGCCAATACCAGAGCCGTTTCTCCGTGGGTTGAAGGATATATCTCAAACATTTATGTCAAAAACAATCAGTTTGTAAAAAAAGGTACACCGCTCTTTTCCACATCGCCCTATTCTTATTCTCTGAAAACGGCAGAATCAGAACATGAACTTGCTGTCGCAAAATCTCAACTTGAAAGCTGCCGTGCCCGGCTGCTCAGAGCAGAAGCGGAAATCCGCCGTCAGGCTGCTGAACTTGAGCAATTCAACTTTTTATATTCAACAGGCGTCAACATGCTCCGGCAATCTGCCATATCTGAAGATTATGTCGTCCGCACCAAGTGCAGCAAAATCTCAGCAGAAGCCCAACACGAAGCGGCACAGCACAAAAAAACGGCAATCATGCATGAATGCGTCGCCCTTGAATCTCTTGTAAAAAAACTTGAAAAAACTCTTGCGCTAAGTCAATACTGGCTCAGTCAGACCACCGTAACCGCCCTCAGCGACGGAATCGTAACCAACATGACGATTTCTCCCGGCATGTACGGAAAACCGGGAAATGTTCTTTTCGGTTTTATTGATACATCTGTCTGGTTCATTCAGGCTAATTTCAAAGAAAGCGAACTCTCAGAAATCCGTCCCGGCGTAAAAGCAGTCATCCGTCTGCGGCAGTATCCGGGAAGAGTATACCAGGGATTTGTGGAACAAGTCAACTGGAGTGCGGAAAAACGACAAAGTTCCGCCGGCACAGGGCTGACTGAGGTAAAAAAAGAAAATGAGTGGTTTCTGCTCCCTCAACGTTTTCCGGTACAAATCCGCATTACCAATCCGGATGAAAAGCTGCACTTCGGCGCAAGTGCCTATGTTGTACTGGATATCCCGGCACATCCCATCCGCCAATTTTTCTGGGAGCTGTTTTTATGAAGAAAATTATTTTTTTGCAAGCAGTTGTCTGCCTTGCAATTTTACTTCAGGCAGGATGTTTTTCTCCGCTTGAAAATTATCAAAACCTCGCAGACTGCGAAAAAGAGTTCACTCCATCCAACCGGATATATCCCAAAGATAACGAAATCCTCACCCTTGCCGCAGCAAGGAACATTGCTTTGAACAACAATCCGACTTTACGCGCCTCTGCTGGTGCCATATCAGCGGCAAAATACAACTATGACCGCGCCCTGAGTGCTTATCTGCCTGCAATTGACCTGACAAGTTCCGCCGGATACGCAACAGACAGCGGATATCATCTGCATAATCCGCCGCCGGGCATCATGAAACGGAACAACCACTTCAATACTGCCGGTACACTGCAGGCAACGCTTCTTCTGTTTGACGGATTGGCGCGTGAACTTGAAGTGCGTCTGGCAAAACTTCAATACAATGACAGAACTGCCGCAGATAAAAACGTGAAACGGCTGTTGGCAAGAGCCGTCGCCTATACTTACTGGGATATCCTCCTTGCTTCAGCAGAACTTGAAATAGCCGAAGCGGATGTTGATTTTCAAACCGCCGCTTTGAAACAGACTGAAATTCAATATTCTTCAGGATATGTTTCTCTGGCAGAAGTTCTCAATTTTAAAATTCTGGCAAACCGGGCGCGCAGCAATGTGCAAAATGCCCGTTACCGCCGCAGGATTGCCTCTAACGCACTGACAGCACTCCTGGGATATGCTCGGCAGAACATTCCGGGAAATCTCCGTCTGCAAAAAATTTCTCCGGATTTCGCAGCACTCCCCGACGAGGAAACCTGTCTTGAACAGGCCATACGTCACCGTCCTGATCTTGAACAGGAAAGAATTCAGCTTGAAACAGCCATTCGGCAAAAACAGCTTGTTTATGCCCGTTTTCTTCCGACACTGCATTTTTTCACAGCGTATTCCCTGGATGCTTTTGATGCAAAATACAGTCATTACTCCGTTTCCGATGCCCGGTATACACGAACCGGATTTTCTTACGGAATTTCCGGCACATGGAATATTTTTGACGGTTTTGCAACGCTCAATCAGCTTCGCCGCCGCAAAGTTCTTGAAAAAATCGCCGTTTGGGGACTTAATACCAAATTTCTTGAAATCGTCAACGAAATAAAAGATGCCCGCGCTCATTACATCAACAGTATTTCTCAAACAGTCATTTTTTCCCGTATCGTTGAACAAGTCAGGCAGCAGCGCGATCTGGTTTACAGCGAATATCTGAACGGACGCGAAACCGTTGCCCGTCTCAATCAGGCACAAAGTATTTGCATTGAAGCACAAAACAATCTTGCTCTCTGGCAGATTCAATCAAGAAAAGCCGCCGCTCAACTCAATGCAGGTGCCGCGGTTGAACTTCTGCCTGAATAAATCAGGATTTCCCGAAAAATCACTGTAAGAAAAAAGCTTGCCCGCTTGAATATTCTCCGTTCCGGTTGTCTATTATGTGATTTACATTTTACGGGGAATTTTTCATGAATCAAACAACCGATATGACGACCGGAAGTCCGGTCAGACATCTGATTATATTCACACTGCCGCTGTGGCTGACCAATATCGGACAGCAGCTTTACATGATCATAGACGCCTCCATCGTCGGCAGAGGTGTCGGCGTATCAGCCCTTGCCTCCGTAGGTTCATGCGACTGGATTTACTGGATGGTTCTCTGGATTATTATGGGATTAACTCAAGGTTTTGCAACTTTTATCTCACGCTATTTCGGCATGAAAGATTATGCAAAAACCAACAAAGTAATTGCTATGTCAACGCTGCTGTGCGGCGCAATCGGAATATTTCTCACCTTAAGCGGTCTGCTGCTGGCACGTCCTTTACTGGAACTCTTGAAAACACCGCAGGACATCATTGACGGTGCGGCTTATTATCTTCTTACCATGATCAGCGGCACGCTCTGCGTTATGGCATATAA
>JAZQYS010000201.1:0-1186 GCA_045633645.1 Victivallaceae bacterium
GTGAAAAAAAGTTTTTCTCCTTCCCCCGATTCCCATCTGCTTTTTTCTCAGAAAAAGAGGAGCTTGAGGGCGCCGATGACGGCGAGACCCATGACGATATCGTTAAAGAGTTTTTGGGGCATTTTTTTGAGGAGGAGGATACCGACTGCGGCGCCGATAACGATGATGGGGAGCATGAGCAGGTCAAGTTTGACAGATTCCCAGGTAACGCGTCCTTCTATGGCAAAGATGGGGACTTTGATCCAGTTGACGATGAGGAAGAACCATGCGCCTGTACCCATATACTTTTCTTTGGGGAGTTTCATTGCAAGCAGATAAAGTGCGGAAACAGGACCTGCGGCATTGGCAAGCTGAGTTGTTGTTCCCAGCAGGATACCGTAACAGGCAGCGGCTTTGGTGCCGGAGGGAATGGATTCGGGATCCAAACGCTTTTTGATGAAACTGAAAATTGCAAGGGCAATTACGATAACGCCGATGATGATATTCATGGTACGGGTATCATCAAGGGGGATGAAACGCAAAATGGCGGAGCCGACAGCAAGTCCGGCAAGAGCCCAGGGCAGAAGACGGAGAAGGATTTTCCAGTCAGCGTGACGGTGATACCAGGCAACTGCCATGACATCAGCGAGGGCGAGCATACCCAACTGAAGCCCTGTGGAAAGGCGGGTTTCAAAACTTGAAGCAAGCAGAATCACCGGCAGAAGTCCGATACCCGGAACGGCGGTTTTGTTGATTCCGATTAAAAATGCGGCAAGACACAGAACCAGCATGGGACCGGTTCCGACATTGTTGATCAACTCCATCATATTATACAAAATACCTTATTTGACATTCCGCAGGGCTTCAAGCTGCTGTTCGCAGGCGATTTTGAGGATTTGATTAAGGACAAGATCCAGTTCACCCTGCATGACTTTGGGCAGGTCAAAACAGGAGACATTGTAGCGGTGATCGGTGACACGGTTCTGCGGAAAGTTGTAGGTGCGGATACGTTCACTGCGGTCACCTGTTCCCACCTGGGAACGCTTGTCGGCAGCCTGTTTTGCCGCTTCTTCGGTCTGTTTGATTTCAAGCAGACGGGCATAGAGGATTCTCAAGGCAATCTCTTTGTTGCGGTGCTGGGATTTTTCCTGCTGACTGGCAACAGAAACGCCGCTGGGGATATGGGTCACCCGGACGGCGGAGTCTG
>JAZQYS010000202.1:0-1654 GCA_045633645.1 Victivallaceae bacterium
CTGTGCCGCAAAAGCACATGCCGAAAGCGCCGCAGAGTCACTGCCGGATAAATCCATACGCCCGTTGCCGAAAAAGCGTGACGGCAATGTTTGCAGAATCCCGGTAATCCCGATGGAAAGCAGTGAAATCGAAAGCAGAACACCGGATTCCGTCGGGGTCAGATTGGCTGCTCTTGCGACAGTTACCGGCAATGCCAGACCGAGAGACAATACCAACAGCATGTGCTGGATGGAGGAAAATATTGTCAGCATTAATGGCGGGCGTTCCGCCGGTCCGTAAAAGTTTTTTTGATTTTTCATAAGTGATGCTCCCGAATATTAAATTGTTAAAAAAATTCTAATCTTATTAATATATCTCATAAAACAGTATTTTTCAAAGACAGCAGAAAACTGATGCCGTGCAGTGGCATCTTAAATGCTGTCGTAGCAGTTATCGTTCTCATGAGCGGAATCCCCATAAAATAAAGCTTTGCCTGCCGATTCCACAACTTTCTGCTGTGAAATCCAGCCTGCTTGGTACGTTCAAATAAAAAACGAACGCTCCCAAACACAGTCTCGAAGGTTTCGCCAAGAACCTGCAGTAATCATGCCAGAGAATGTCCGACAAGATGTGTAGACACAATCCTACCGGATACATTTCACCTACGATTACTGTAAAAAGTCTTTATTACTTGGCGGATTTTCGAGACATTTGCTGAAATATAACGGTTGTCAAAATAGCCCTGTTCTATAATGAAGACAAGATCTCACCATACTACAGTACCTCTAATATATCATACGAAAATGAAATTACAACCGAGAAAAACGAAAATAATCATTTTTCACAAATTATTCAACCGACAATATTGAAAGATTTGTTATATCGCTTGTTTTTATTTTGCAACCATCAGTCAGAACGATTGTTCCGTCTGTGTCAGATATTTTTTTGACCTTGCCGAAAATCTCAACAATTGCCCCACCGCTTTTGCGTTCATCCGGGACAAAATATTTGATGCGAACTTCCTGGAGGTTAACAAAACAAAAAGTCAAAATTCTCCCACCCTCAAAAATAGCTGGAGGTGGCACAATTTGAACCGTTGTGCTGATTTGAAGTAGGAGCGAAACGGTGAATTATTTTATGCTCTGCAAGGAGATAGCAGAGAACAGAACTTGCGTCCTATCAAAAATCTCTGCTTATGCTCAAACGCATAGTACTTTTGGTTCTGTTTAAGGTGCAGATGCCTTAAAAAAGAGTTGAACCGAAATCTTGTCATATAGGAGGGGGCAAAATTTCCTTTTACCCTCAAAAGCAGTGCTTGATTGCACTTTTTTAATATATCACGCCAAGTCGGAAAAGCAATCGAGAATCAATAAATTTGGCAGCTCCATTTCTAAAGTGTCAGATTGGCACTTGGAAATGGCACTTTATGCCCAGAAACGGCTCTTTGTGCCGAGTTTAGTCAGGCGTTGCCCTGCGGCTGACCTTCGCCACCTGGCGCGTTATAAAGGGGATTGTCGGGGAATTACGCAGCTTGCTTTACACGGCGGTAGGAAAAACTGCATCTGATAACCGAACAACGCCAAGCCGCCGAAAAAGAATCTATGTGGCTCGATCACTACCGCCTTGAACGCGGCGATGCCATCCGAACCTTCAAAGGCCTGCCGCCGAAAAAAT
>JAZQYS010000203.1:0-2579 GCA_045633645.1 Victivallaceae bacterium
GAGGGGGGCTCGGGGGGAGGAGAAAAACTTTTTTTCCCGTGAAAAAAAGTTTTTCTCCTCCCCCCGATTCCCAAATCCCTTATCAGGAACAGCGTGATTTGAGTTTTTTGCTCAGACGGACGGAGCAGAAATCAGGGCCGCACATGGTGCAGTATTCTGAACCGTGCTGATTGGGAGCGGAACTTTCGTTCAAGGCCTGTTGGCGCAATTCTTTTGCCCACTCAGGATCAAGAGCCAGTTCAAACTGTTTTTCCCAGTCAAAGGCGGCGCGGGCATCGGATATGGCATCGTCACGCTCGCGGCTGCCGGCTTTGTGCAGAGCCACATCGGCAGCATGTGCTGCGATTTTGAAAGCAACTACGCCGCGTCGGACATCGTCGGCGTTGGGCAGTCCGAGGTGTTCTTTTGGGGTAACATAACACAACATAGCCGCGCCGTAATATGCGCCCATCATACCGCCCATGCCTGCGACGAAGTGATCGTAACCGGGGGCGCAGTCAATGACGACGGGTCCTAAGATATAAAACGGTGCATCCTGACAAATTCTGCGTTCACGCTCCATATTTTCCTGAATCTGATCAAGCGGCACATGACCTGGACCTTCGACCATTGCCTGAACTTTGGCTTTGCGGCAGCGGGAAACGAGTTCTCCCAGCGTGTCAAGTTCGGCAAACTGTGCTTCATCAGAGGCATCTGCAAGACAGCCGGGACGCAAGCCGTCACCAAGGGATAAAGTTACATCAAATTTTTGACAGATTTCCAAAATCTCATCAGACGCCTCATAAAAGGGATTTTCCTTTTTGTTTTCCTGCATCCATGCGGCAAGCAGCGCACCGCCGCGGCTGACGATGCCCAGTTTGCGTTTCAAGGCAAGGGGGACATATTTTTGCAGTAAGCCTGCGTGAATGGTCATGTAATCAACACCGTGCTCAGCCTGTTCGCGGATAACGGACAGGATTTTTTCTTTGGAAAAATCTCCGCTGCCGTAACGGGCGACGATCTCATAAACGGGAACAGTTCCCAGCGGGGCGGAACACTGTTCAAGAAGAGACTGACGGATGGAGGTGATATCTTCACCCGTACTTAAATCCATCACCGTATCCGCGCCGTAATGCAGAGCGATTGCAAGTTTGCTTTTTTCTGCACCGGGACAGCCTGAAAGAGAGGAGTTTCCGATATTGGCATTGATTTTGGTTTTAAGTTCCCTGCCGATACCGCAGGGAATCAGATTTTTGTGGTTGATGTTACAGGGAATGACGATACGTCCGGCTGCAACACCGGAGGAAATAAATTCAGGAGAAAGCTGTTCCTTTGCGGCAACAACTTCAACCTGCGGGGTGATGATTCCTTTTTCTGCATATTCAACTTGTGTCATAATTCCTCCAGATTTATCTGTTCAAGATATTGTTTTTCAGGCGGATACATCTGAAAAAGTGTTCCGTTCAAAGGACGGCTTTCAACCAGAGAACCGTATACAAAGGCTTTGGCTTCAGTCAGAGACTCCTGCCAACTTTTTCCCGCTGCCAGAAGAGCCGCAATTGCCGCACTCAAAGTGCAGCCCGTTCCGTGAGAGGAGTTTCCTCTTATAACTGCAACAGGAGAACTCAAAGAATAAAGCTTTCCAGCACAGCAGACGATATCCGCCATGCGGTCAACACAGGTCAAGTGACCGCTTTTAAGAATGACATTGCACTTGAATTTTTCATGAAGTTCAACAGCAGCAGCTGCCAGATCAGCAGGCGTTGAAAGTTTTTTTCCGCACAGAAGTTCCGCTTCGGGGATATTGGGGGTGATCCACGATGCACGCGGAAAAAGCAGTTCCCGCATTGCCGATACCGCCGATTCTTCAAGCAGTCTTGCGCCCGACGTTGACACCATGACAGGATCAACAATCAGCTGTAAATCATATTTTTCAGCGAGGAAAGCTGTACACGCAATGATTTTTTCATTGGCAAGCATCCCCGTCTTGGCAAAACGCACGGGGAAGAGTTCCAGAACCGTTTCCAGCTGAGTTTTTACTGCTTCAGGAGACAAAACATCCACACGGCGGACTTTATCCGGATTCTGGGAAGTAACGGCGGTAATTACGGAACAACCGTACACTTTTAAAGCGTTGAAAGTCCGCAAATCCGCCTGGATACCCGCACCGCCGCCGGAATCGCTTCCGGCGATGGTGAGAACAACCGGCAGAATATTGCTCATACAAGCCCCCTTTGCATGATCTGCCGCAGTTGTTTTACTTTTTGACAAACATCGGGTGCCTGTGTGATTTCAGTTACCATGGCAATATGGCGAAAGCCCCTGGCGCACAGCATTTCCAGATGATGTTCCTTGATTCCGCCCATGACGGAAAAGGGACAAGTGACCATCGGGACAAGTTCTTCAATTTTTTCCAATCCCAGCGCACCGCAGGCAACACTTTTTGTGCGGGTCGGAAACATCGGACCGATATTGAGATATCCGCAGTTGTCAGATAACGCCCGGCGTATTTCTTCAGCATTGTGCGTTGATACGCCGAAAAGCATTTCAGGCGCAAGTTTTTTTGCTTCGGTCAGCGGAAAATCCTCCTGTCCCAGATG
>JAZQYS010000204.1:0-1846 GCA_045633645.1 Victivallaceae bacterium
CATTCTGCTCCCGGACCTGTTCGCTCCACGCTTTTTTATATATTTACAGTCAGCACACTTTCAACCCTGCTGGTAAACGGAAATCCTTTTATCCGGTATGACGGATACTACATTTTATCGGATCTGCTCCGCATTGATAATTTAATGAGCCGTGCCTCTGATTGTCTCAAAAAAACATGGCATTGGTATTTACTTCACCTGGGCGAACCGCCTGCGGGAAAACACAGACTTTTTCTGACTGTTTTCGGAATTTGTGCATTTGTTTACCGGCTCTTTCTTTATACATCAATCTGCTTGGTGATCTATAACAAATTCACAAAAATTATTGCAATACTCATGCTGTTTCTGGAGTTTTATGTGCTGTTGATTTATCCGGTATATAAAGAGATAAAGGAAATCCGTATTTTGTCCCGTAAAAATGCCGGCAAAGCCTTATTTGTCTGGCTTGCCGTACTGTTTTTATCCGCAGGCGGAATACTGTTTATGCCGTTATCCTGGGGCATTACGCTGCCGGGAATTGCCGTGCCGTCATCAAGGACTCCTGTAACGATAGCCGAAAGCGGTTATCTTACCGGAAAACTGGATAAGAAACCGCAAAAAGTCAAACGGGGAGATATCCTTTTTCAATTGGCATCTCCTCATTTGGAATTTGCTCTTGAAAAACTTCTGAAAACGCAAAGTTACGATCAACAGCTCTTTGACTTGCAGAATCTGGATGAAAAAAATTTTTCCCAACGCGCTGTTACAGCAAAAAAAATCAATTCAGACCGTATCGGTATAATTGAATTGCAGCGCAGAAAAAATAAGCTTGCAGTCAAAGCGGAAAAAGATGGTATTTTCATTCCGGCACTTCCGGATTGTTCAGCAGGAGCTCTGCTGGTCCGCAACCGTCATGCCGGAGAAATCGTCTCATCAAAAATTGTCATTTATGCTTACGCCAACGATCAGGAAGTCGGAAAAATCAGTTTGAACGATACCGCCGGAATCCGGCTCGGAGATCATCTTATTTCCGGGAAAGCGCGTGTTACCCGGATAGATGTTCTTGATACCAAGCTTGAACCGTCTCCTCTTCTGCAGTTTTTCGGCGGTCCCGTTCCTGTTTATCCGACTGAAGACAACCGTTTCACTCCGACTCAAACGCTCTACTGTGTGGAATTGGAAATGCTCAATGAAATCCCCCTTTCCGCCGGAAGGATTGTTTCTGTAAAAATCAACCACACGGAACAGCTCTATAAGTACATCAGCCGTTTTATACTTTCATTCTTTTTGAAAGAATTTTAATCCGATACGCCCGGGTTTACCACACACATTACAAGCAATCGGCAACGCCTACCCCAAAGATAAGTCCGCGCACCACATACCCCAAAGGGGCTGCTGCAAACATCAATTTGCAACAGCCCCTTTGAAAATTTAAGATATTATTTTTTCAATGAAAAGGGATAATTGATCGTACCCCAGAGCGGCTCAGATATTTCTCCGCCCAGAATGGTCGCACGCACCAGCAGCGTATTGCGGCGGAATTCGCTGACCCTGCGGACAGGTCCGAGAGTCTTGATTTCAAACTCGGCACTCCAGACTTTCTGAGTGTCATCAATGGGTTTGAGCTGCAGTTTACCCATACCGTTGAGTTTGACCGCAGCCAGCAAATCAGGATAAACCAGGCGGACGGAAACATCTTCGGCAGGCTCTTTCAACGTGACGGTAAAACGGATTTTATCGCCGGGACTGTACTTCTTTTTGCTCTCAAAGGCAGGGGAAGACACTACGATAAAGTTATCCGGCTTTTTCACCATTTTCAAATCAGAGAAAGTCAACTTCAACGTATAGTTATAAAAGAATATTTCCG
>JAZQYS010000205.1:0-1826 GCA_045633645.1 Victivallaceae bacterium
GTATATAAGATGTTTTCTGGGAAATGACTTTGCCGTTTTTATCAAAGATCACCTCGTAGAAGTCCCGTGCCAGTACGAGAGTGAAAAAGTTGCGGCTGGTAAAATATCCGCGTAATGCTGGGGCTTGCTGAATACGTTTATCAGCCAGAGCTTCATCAACTGTTTTGAAATAGAGATTGTTGCAACAATGATAAGGCGGAGTATTTTTCAAAGGTATGCAAATATGAATATGCGTTCCCCAGGCCTTTTCCGGATTGGAGTCAAATATTCTGACAATCTCTTCCCGGCTTTTTCCAACAAGGTTTATTTCCGGCAGTTTGGAAAAACACCCTGACAGAAAAAAAGAACAGAGAGAACAAAAAAGAATGAATAAAAACTTTTTCAGCATTATTCTTTCCCTTCCGATATTTTCAGAAGCATCTGCTTGTAAGTTTCGTCTATCGGACGGGGCGTTTTAACCGGATACCAAACTTGATCGGCGAGAAAATCGGCAATTTCAGGATTGTTGCGGGCAATGCCGTGAAACTCCAATATCACATCGGCAATATTTTTCCGTACCGCCGGACCGTAATCGGGAAAATTGCGGTGTTTCCAATATTTTTCGTAAGCTTTGGGATTTTTGTTTTTTGCCAGTTCTTTGAATTCTCTTTGCTTTTTTAAGTGATGCTTTACCGCAGTGCAGTAGCGTTCAAACTGTTCGGCGTTGATGGGGATCATCGGGAAAGTGTAGCCGATGCGGATGTTATCTTTTTTCTGCGGTTTGTAGGGCTGAAAGACCAGTTCCAGATAGCGGTCTTTTTTATATTTTCCCTGCTTGGACTGCCACTGTTCAAAAGAGGGATTCCAAGTCCGGAGCATGGGCATTTCAGGTGAAAACAGATAGTTGAAGCTGCCGGGCTTTTTCTTGATTGCCGCCAAACGTTCATTGCGTTCTTTACGGGATTCTTCCCACGCACCGCGCTTGGCAAGGTATTCTTCAAATTCGTATGGATAATAGCGGAACACCGCTTTTTCGATAACTCCCGCCCAACTGGAACCGGTTTCTGTTACATAAAATTGAGCCTGTCCCCATCCGAAGGTCAAGTGCTCCAGATATTCGCACTTGTAAGGCTTACGCTTGTTCCAATCTTGGTTACGCCTTGTTCCTGCCAGCCCCAGATAGCCTTCCATCGTGTAATTGACAAAGAGTTCGATCTCCTGTTTGGGGTCAAAGGTCATCTCCCATAGGAAGAGTTTTCTGAACTTCTTTTTCTCGTCCCACGGCACGAAACGGACGGGAAATGTTTTATCTTTGGTTCCGGCAGTAAAACCGTAATGTCCGATCAACTGACTTTGATTGAATTTTCCTTTATTGTCCTGCAATCTTGCCTGAGTATCCAGAGGAAAACCCACTGGAATAACTACTTTTTGATCGGTGAGATTCCGCAGGATGAAGCGGCAGCGGAAGTCCATTTTATCCAGATTGCGGCAGGAGGTGTCAACAGGATAATTCCCCCGGCGGGGAATCATAATGATCTCTTCTTCCACCATTTGGATCTGGTCCGTCTTTTCCAGCGTCGGCGTCTGACCGCTTCCCCGGAACACTCCGGCATTGCCGAAACAACTTATGAAGACCAAAAGCAACGAGCAAAGAGTCAACAACTTTTTCATCTCAAACACCTCCATATTCAAATCAACCATCTCACAGGTAATATACCATCTCCCGCCAGCGTTTACAACTGTGAAAAGGCAATTTTTTTCGTTTTTTAGGGGCGTGTCGCGGCAGTTACGGCAAGGTTCGGGTAAGTGGCAAAAAGCAGCAAAAAAGCCCTTGTTAAGCGGTTTTG
>JAZQYS010000206.1:0-2784 GCA_045633645.1 Victivallaceae bacterium
GGCGGGGTAACGACAACCGGCGGGGGCGGAGCCACAACAACTGCCGGACGGGGGGCAACGACCGTCGCAACGGTATTGACGCTTGCGCCCACCAGATTGACAATATCCGTGGCAAGACGCACCCCTTTATTTCCGTGATGATGTCCGCCCCGGTGCGGACCGGCGCAGAGTGTTGCGCCGCAGAGAAGGGCGATTCCGAAAACAACAAACTTTTTCATATTCTGTTCTCCTTTTATTTTGAGTGACTGTTTACGATGTGTTAAACACTTTCGTGAACTTACACCCCTGTTAACGAAAAAATAGTTAGGATATTTTAATAATTTTAAAAAATTTATTATTTTTTTAATTTTTTCCTGCAATATTCCGCTCTGAACACATCTCTTTCGGCGGAAGAGAGTCTTTTTTCTGCATATTTCTGCAAGTGTATTGGCTGTACAGTCAGGAACATTTCATTGACACAATTCATATCAACGTGGTTGAAAAGTTTCATATCCACGCCCAGACGGAGACCGGACAGGCAGTTGAGGGCTTCTTTTACGCTGAGTTTGAATCCGTGGCGCAGAATACCGTAAGATCTGCCGACGTGGTCCAGAAGAGCTGCCTGATCTTTTTGAATGACCAGTTGTCTGGCGGCGCTTTCGTGCAGAATCAGTTGACGGACAACTTGCGAAAGTTTGCCGATTATGCCTGTTTCCGAGTCGCCGAGAGTTACCTGATTTGAAATCCAAAACAGATTGCCGGGGTTTTCATTCGCTTCTCCGTAAAGCCCCCGGAAGGCCAGATTAAGTTTGTTGACGCCCTGAATCGTGGGACCGAGTTTTCCGGTCATGACCAATCCCGGCAGGTGGAGCAGAACCGATGCTTTAAGACCGGTACCGGTATTGGCGGGACTTGAAGTAAGAAAACCCAGCTGATCGTCAAAAGCGTAATCCAAATGCGCAGACAGCGCATTATCAAGAGCATCAATATCAACCCACGCCTGATCCAACTGAAAGCCGGGGACAAGGATTTGTATTCTGAGGTGATCCTCTGCGTTGATTAAAATGGAACAGGAGGAATCTTTTCCGGTAAGCAGCCTGCAGTTCTCAGGGCCAGAAAGAATTTCTTTTCCGGCAAGAAAACGTTCTTTGAGAAGTTCTCTGTCTGCGGGAGTTGTTCCGGCAATATCAAAACTCAGGCAACCGTTTTTATTCATTTTTTCGCAGTTTCCTGAAGCGGCAGTCACCAGTTCGCAAATTTCTGAAAGCTGCTCAGGATGTGCGGCGCAGGGGAACGGAAAGGTACTGATATTTCTTGCCAGACGGATACGGGTGAATACGGCGACATTGCCGTCTTTTTCAGTCTCGGCAAGAAACGCTGCAGGCGTATTCAGTAACTGCTGCAGATTCTCATTGCTCATTATCGTCCTCCTGACCTTCAAGATCTGAAAGCTGAAAAGTCAGCTCGTTGAGTTTGTCTCTACATACAGCGGCACGTTCGTATTCCTCTCTGCGGACAAATTCAGACAGTTCTTTTTTGCAGCGGGCAATCTCAAGCTGCAGTGCTGCTCTGGTGTGGAAAGGACGGGTATCTCCGGGTTTCTTTCCCATGTGGATTTTCCCCCGCTGCATACGGGAAAAGGCATCGTGGATGACAACTGCAAAACTGCGGTAACATTCGGAACAGCCCAGTTTTCCGTTGGACTGGCGGAGTTTTTCCATCGTCCAACCGCAATCAGGACAGCAGAAAGTTGTATCACTGTCGGAGTCTTCGGCTGTTTCTTCCGATGCTTCAGGTGCGGGCGGTACAATATCCCTCAAACCTGCAATGTTAAAGAGAACTTCTGCAAGATTGAAGCCCAACGCCCCGACAGCACCCTGTTCTTCCTGCTCTTTTGCACATTCAGCGCAGAGGTGTATGGCGCGTACTTTGCCTTCGACAACCCGCTTTATATGTATGGTTGCTTCATTTTTCTGACAATTATCACAAAGCATATGGCGGAACTCCCTTTTTCATAATCCGGAAGAATATACATCCCGGGATAGCTTTCGTCAAGTTTTTTTTCATGCCGAATCAGAAATTTTATCTTAAATACGGTATGTATTCCGTAAAAACTTATTTTTGTGCGGTTCCGGATTCAATTTCAACGCCGTTATAGGGATAAGGCAGAGCCGACAGAAGGCAGTCATCATCCAGTCCGGTAACGGCTTGGGCGAGAGTGAAAACATAGCGCAGACTGTCGCTGTTGACCGCTGCTGAAAAGAGATTGGCAGACGCCAAATGAACGATTTTTCTTGTGTTCCACGGCGTGAATACGGGGAGTTCATCCGCCGGAAATATCTGCCAGGTGCGGGCGGGAATCAATATGCTGCCATTCAAATCACGAATGGCAAAGTCATTGAGAACTTTTCCTGTCTGCAAGCCGGCGTCTTCAGGAAAAAGCAAACACGCGATTGCCGTCAGCAGAGAAGCGGCACCCTGTCCGGAGCTGAGAATATTGCCGATACAGTAAAGTTCGGGAGTCAATGTGGTATCCTGTTCGGCGGATAAACCTGAAGCCGTCATCCAGTCGGCAATGTCTTCAAGGGAGGAAAAGGTGTTTTTACGTGCGCTGTCAAGAAATTTGTCAACAGTCTGCTGCACGTCTTCACGGGAATCAGAATCAAACCACAGCATGTGAAGATCAATCAGCAATTCAAAAAAATCCTCTTCCGGATCCTCTGTTCTGAGCAGAAAATCCCGGCGGTCCTGCCGCCGGTTGACGGTGGAGATCAACTGGTCTATCCGCTTTTCCAAAAGAGGATT
>JAZQYS010000207.1:0-4470 GCA_045633645.1 Victivallaceae bacterium
CTGAAAGTCCGTCTGATATAGTTCCCTCTGGGGGTATTCCATTGATTTTCAGGAATATCCGCGCCGCGTTCATCCAGCAGGCGGAACAACAGCAACGATTCTGCCGGAGCGTTGGAGGAATGGTAAAATCCTCTGAAAAAACAGGTTTTATTTGCAGGGATTTCAACAAGTTTTTTGCTGCGCAGTTCCAGATAGCCGAGACCGTTGCTTTTTTCAATTTGCAGGGCTTTGCTGCCGGAACGGACGATTTTGTTTTGAAGAACGATTTTGCCGGCTGCTCCGTCACGGCAAATCAATTCCCAGTTTTCCAGTCCGTTTTCAAATCCGCCGTTTGCAAGTTGAGACGGCGCATTTTTTTTGTATCCGCTTTCAGACCAACGCAGTTTTTTTCTGAATTTTTCAGGTACGCCCGGGAGATTCCAAAGAGCGTTGGCAAGCGTCTGTTTCCAATCAGAAGAGGCGGTATCGTAAAATTTTTCCAGAATAGCAAAGGCATCAGGTTCTGTAACAAGTAAAGTTGTTACGGCAAAGCCCGGCAGATGTTTCTGCGGCGGATTTTTGATTGTATCCAGTAATGCCGGTGTTGCTTCAGGACATCTTTTCCCCGCCTGAATAAGTACTCGCATGGCGGCAAAACGGACACGGTAATGCCGGTGAGTTAATGCCGCTGCGGCTTTCCGGATATTTTGATCACTGTAATTTTGTGTTTCTTCAATTTGACACAATTCTTTGGTCAGTTGTACCGTATTTCCGTAAACTGCAAAAAAAGGGAAAACAAGCAGAAAAAGAATATACTTCATCAGAACGCATCCTTGTAACCGTTCCACTGGAGATATTTCCATGTCATGCCAAGAGTTTGATGCGGATTGAGCGCATTGACTTGCAGCGCGCTTACATGACCGTCGGCATACAGCATATTCAGAACGCCGCCGTGACGGAGTGCATCCGGATTGCCACAGGTCGTTGAAGTCGAAGCGGTGAAAGTTACACGGTTGTATCCTGCCACAGCGGCAGTGCCTGCCCATTTTGAATCCATTGCGGCAAACATTCTTGCTGGATAACGGACATCAGAGGTGTGCAGATTGACGAAATCGGAAATTGCTCCGTTGTCCTGGCCGCGTCTGAAACGTCCCCAGCCGAAGGTCTGATAAGCCATGCCGATACCGGCGTATTTCATATTGTAGGTGTTTTCTGCATAAGAATCCTGGGCATATCCCGGCGCAGAGTTCAACGACGGACAGACAAAGACGCCGCGGCTCAGATAGTTGTGGAAAGTCAGAAATCCTGTCCAGTCCGGATTGACCTTGTAGCCGTTGATATAAGCGTGATTGGTCGAGTAATGCATATAAAAGCCTTTGTAATTATCTGCATACTGCTGAAAAGCTAAGCCGATTTGTTTTTCATTGCTTTGACAGAGTGCTTTACGCGACGTTTCTCTTGCTTTCTGCAATGCGGGCATAAGCATAGAGGCTAAAATTGCGATGATTGCGATAACAACCAGCAGTTCAATGAGGGTGAAAGATGAGCTGATTTTTGTTTGGCGGAGATTGGGAAAAGAGGTTTTTTTCTGTTTCATAATATAAACTCCTGTTATTGGTTGGATTACTGATATTCTTCAGGCGCAATCGTCACAACTGTACCGGATAAACGTGCTTTGTCAATGGCGTTGCCGATAACGGTTGAATATAAGCCTGTCCGTGCTTCTGCTGAAAGCGGCTTGCCGTCGAGGATACCGTTGATGAAGTTTTCAAGAAAGAGCATATCGCTGCCGTCGTGTCCTGAATCGTTGGTGACGGGACAAGCAACAGTTTTACTTTCTCTGCCGTCAGAAAAACTGACGGTGTATTTTCTTGCGGAGGTATCCGCATCGATATAACCGCAGCTGCCGACAAGTCTCCACTCCCGTTTGGCAGCCGGAGCGAACAAATTCAAAGAGAATGTTCCGCGTACACCGTTGGCGTATTCAAAGATGACCTGCTGGTTGTCAACCACATCTTTATCGGCGTTGTAGACACAAAGGTCAAAAGATTTTTCTTTCGGCGCAGCTTTTTCTTCGGGCGTCATGCGGACCATTTCGCCTTTAAAACGGAAACGGCACTCTTTTTCAGAACATTCTGAACAGAATGAGGCTTTCTGTTTATCGGGCGTGAAGAAATTTGTTCCGCCGAAGGAACTGACCCTTGCGGGCAGGGCTCCGGCAAAGTCGGACATCAAATCCAGATCGTGACTGCATTTGGCAAGCAGAAAACCGCCGCTGTTTGCCGATTTTCTGTGCCAGCGGCGCATGTAGCTTGCGCCGTGCATAACGCCGATGGATTCAGAACAGTTGATGGATAAAAGCTGTCCGATGGTTCCGTTTTTCAGTTCCTTCATAACCGCCTGAAATACAGGATGATGACGCAGAACAAAACCAATCTGGAGCTGTTTGCCGCTTTTTTGTGCTGCGGAAAGGATTTCTTTACATTCCCCGGCTGTCGGTGCCATCGGTTTTTCAAGCATGACGTGTTTGCCGGCAGCAAAGGCTTTTACGGCGCACTCTTTGTGTGTGAAGTCCGGTGTTGTGATGACGACCGCATCAAACTTTCCGTATTCCAAAAGTTTATCAACTGAAAAAAACAGCGGAATATTTTCACACCCGAGTTCTCCGGCAAAACATTTCAAACGCTCAGAACTTGTATCGCACAGAGCTGAAAGTTCAGCCTTGTCATGATTTTTGAGCATGTTGACGTATGCGTATCCCCGCTGTCCTACACCGATGACAGCAATTTTACATTTTTTTGACATAGAGAAGCCCCGCGGTTGAATTTATTTTATGAACATGGTATATTATACCATATTTTAAGGGTAAAAACAATGATGGAAAAACGAAAAAATTTAACCGATTCAGTACAAAAAGAGGATTCCTGGGAAATCATCTCTGAAAAAGCAGACAGAATTACTTTTGACAGTACCAGACTTGCGGCATTTACGCCCCGGCTGCCGGAATTGAAAAATATCCATATTTTCCGCCGTAATGAACAATACAAGGGGGTACTGCCCAATATTCATGCCTACTTTGTCTTGTGGATTTGTCTTTCCGGAGCCGGAAGACTGCTGATTGATGAAGCCAATGTCGAACTTCAGCAGCACGAGGGCATTCTGGTTCTGCCGGGTCAGCCGCATTGTCTGCCGGATAATCATGGACGCAAGGTTGAATGGCTGCTTATCCGTTTTGAAAGTCAGGATGCCGGCTGGTTTTCCGTTTTCCGGAATGTCCGCCTTCAGTTTTCAGCCCGCGGCGCGGAAATATTGGCACAAATGCTTGAACATTATGAGGAACGGGAAAATGCTTTTGCCTGTTCTGCCTGCGGAGCGGCTTTGTTGCAGCTGCTTGCTGTTTTATCTGAAGACAGACTTTCTCTGACGGATGTCCTGCGGTCTGAATACGGACAATCCACCGCCGCTTACATACGGGAACTGTGTGAGTTGATGATTCAGATGCCGCCAGTCAAAGATCCGTTTAAAATCGTTGCGGCACGCCGCAATGTCACACCGGAGTATCTTCACACGCTTTTCCGCAAAAAGACGGGATATACCTCACGGAAATTTATGATTTGGCAGAAACTTAATCTTGCCCAGCATCTTCTGGTCAATTCAGAGTTGTCCGTATCTGAAATTGCTCTGCGCTGCGGTTTTTCCGGAATTTATCCGTTTTCCAGATTTTTCAGCAAGCACAGCGGTATGTCGCCGAGCGCATACCGCAAAAAAAGAGAACAGCAGTAAACGGAAAATTTATTTGACGAGAGTTATCTGTTTCTGCACTGTTTTTCCGGAGGCAAGACAGCTGACTGTGATATTGACCTTCCCGGGCGGCAGATTGGTCGGCATAATTTCTTTGACTGTCAGTTTTCCGTCAACGGCGGCGTAATAACCTGAACCGGGCAGTTTCTTTCCGTTAGAATTTATTTCAACTTCAACAGGCAGATATGCCCGGATATTTTTGTTATCTATACCGTGAATGACAATATCCAACTGAAAAGCTTTGCCGGTTTTGACCTGACGGGGAACAGCAAGGGTAATTCCTGCAATTTTCTTTTCAAGCAGCAGAATACAAGCTCCGTCACCGGGGGCGGAATCTATATCAAATGAACAACTGTTTTTGCCGTGTTTCAACGGAATTTCCCGGTGACGGACAAGATTATAAGCCGCTTCAGCCTTGTGATGAACTGTAATTTTTCCTTTGTTGGCAAGCCCCTTTTCCGGAACAAGTTTCCATTGACCGACATAATTGCCGAAAGTACGTTTGTCGTTGACGATAAACACATAGTCCGCTTTGTCGTTTCCGCGTTGACGGACAATCAGGTCCTGATTGGAGGCTGTGACTTTGAACGGCACATGTTTTTTCAGCAGCTGTGCCAGATGAAGTCCCAGTTTCTGCAATTCTTTTTTCGTTTCCAAAGGTTCTGTTGAGTTGCGGAGAACTGATTTTAT
>JAZQYS010000208.1:0-5155 GCA_045633645.1 Victivallaceae bacterium
CAAATGGCCGAACGCCTGGAATATCTCAGGACAGCCGTCAATTGCCAACCGTTCCGTTTACAATATCTTCATGCCCAAAAGCTGGCTGTGGAAAATCCGCCACCGTCAGAACTTTTTTCACGTTCAGGAAAAACGTTTTGAAGACTACGGTATCGCACCGCTTTTCGGAGCTCCGAAGTCATGGCACAACTTTTATCTGTATACGGCGGATGTAAAAAAAGCAGATGAAGACATCTTTTCTCTTGTCAACGGCAAACGTCTGCGGGCAATGACCGGTCACGGTCCCGGACAAGTCTGTTACTCAAATCCCAAAACGCTGGCGCATTTCAAAAAGAAATTAACGGAATACATCGCCCGAGACCGCAAAGGCGTTCAAAAAGAATTTTATCCGGTTTATTACAGTATCAGCGGCAACGACAACCGTCAGGAGTGCGAATGCTCCGGTTGTGCCGCCCTCATCAAAAAGTACAAATCAAAAGCGGCGGCAAAACTCTGTTTTGTCAACAAGCTGGCAAAAAGTTTTCCGCATATCACACTGCTTACGCCCGCTTACGGAGAACACGCATTTCCTCCTGAAAATTTGAAGATGGAAAAAAATGTTGTGATTGATATGGCTCTGGGACCGCGTATTCCCGACCGTTACCGCGACAACTTCCGTCCCTTCACACATCCGGTCAACAAAGTCACAAGAGTTCTGCTTGAAAAATGGAGCAAACTTCAGGGAAAAACCATTTGGGATTACTGCACCGAACAGCACCTGCCCTACTGGCCTTCAAGCAATATGGATGCCTGTACTGAAAATATCCGCTTTTACAAATCTCTCGGCGTTGAAATGATTATGGCGGAGTTTCCCAAACCCTCAACTTTAAGTTTCTGGCGCATGCGCAATCACATCTATTACAAGGTGATGAATGATTGTTCCGTGGATACTGTTTCAGCAAAAGAAAACTTTGCAAAAGCCTACTACGGCAAGGCATGGAAACACATGCTTGAACTGCATGATTATATCCAGAAACGGAACGCCGAAATCACCGATTCCCTCTGTGATCTGCCGATTTCTCTGCGTAAAGATCTGGATGAAAAATTCTTCAAAAATGCGGAACGTCTGCTTTCCGCCGCCGAAAAAGCTGTCGGCAGCAACAAGCGTCTGCGCCGCCGCATTTCAGCTGAACGTGTTCCCATTGATCGCGCCTATATTGAAAAATACCGTATCAGCGATCCCGCTATTATTGCCCGTTACCGCAAAAATGCTTTGGGTAACATCAATGAAATGCTTCACCCCTACGCAAAAAAACGCAGGCTTCCGGCACTTGAACTCTTCTGCAGGACTGCCGCGGCAAAACTCCCGCCGTTAAAGGGATTTGACACCCAAAGTATCGTTGCGGATTACGCCTGGCCGCAACTGATCAACTGGCGTTACAACAAGCTGGTTGCTGATTCCGACGCCGACGGCGGACAGGCAATCACCCACACCGGTTCAGTCAATCCCGAGAAAGGCATTGTGTTCTCTGTCTACGATCTGGCAAGCCGCAAATACAATTTTGCAGGCAAACACATCAGCTTGAAAAACGCCCCCCGTGATGAAAAATACCACTGGTATATCATCGGACCTCTTGCCATTACCAAAGAATCCGTACTGGTTCTTCATCACTCCTGGCGGGCGCAATACACTTTAAGCGGTGCTTTTGCCAATCCTGAAATCTACGGCAACAACGTTTATATCGCCATTTCACTGAAAGTTCAGGGACCCTCTTATATCAAGGGTTCAAAGAAACCTGATCTTTATGCCATTGACCGCGTTGTCATCACCCGTGCGGACATGAAAAAACCTGCTCTAATCAAGCGCAGATAAACGCAGATGTTTATATTAAAAGCACCCACGTTTGCGGAGTTTACCGTCAAAAACTCCCGCTTTATCGCGGAGGCCGCTTTTGTTGATACGCCTGAAGGCGCAAAAGAAATCTGGCGCGCCCGTAAAGTTCAGTACGACAACGGGAACCATATTGTCTACGCTTTTATCACAGGTCCGCAGGGCAATATCATGGGCTGTTCCGATGACGGAGAACCCGCGGGAACTGCGGGACGTCCCATGCTGGCAGTTTTAAAAGGCAGCGGTTTAACCAATGTCATCGTGACCGCTGCGCGCTGGTTCGGCGGCACGAAACTTGGCACAGGCGGATTGGTCCGGGCATATTCTGACTGCGCCCGTCTGGCTCTGGAAAACGCCGATGTCTGTGAACTTGTACCCATGGCAAAATTAAGATTTTCCCTGCCCTACA
The DNA here is from genome assembly GCA_045633645.1 of Victivallaceae bacterium. Taxonomy (GTDB): domain Bacteria; phylum Verrucomicrobiota; class Lentisphaeria; order Victivallales; family Victivallaceae; genus UBA1784. The sequence goes on from JAZQYS010000208.1 coordinate 2,280, forward strand.
ATTATTATGAACAGGCAAAACGGCTTTGGACAGCATTCGGCTTCACTGTAAAAACAGAAGAGTTCGACACCGCAGTTAAAATCAGCGGAGAAATAAGAGAAGAAAAGGCGGCGCAGCTTCAATCAGAACTATTGGAATTAACCTGCGCCAAATGCTGCTTCTTTTGAGTTGAGCTTTATAATACAGCACAAAAAAAAGTTTATGGTTGTTGACACAGCAGGAATCAAGATGTATATTGAAGTGTGATATCAACTTCAAGGAGAAAAAATTTTATGAGTCTGCCTGATTTACCTGATTACGGTATTATAGATGCTCACATGCACCCTTACCTTGCCAGTCACCGGGATTTTCCTTTTTCTGTTCCCGAAACTTATGAAGAATTTTTTGCCGAACAGCGCAGAGCAGGTATCACACTATCCTGCGGCGCATTCAATATCTACAATGACGGCAGCGATTTCAGCGTTATTGAAGAATGTAACCGCAGAGTTCTTGAAGTGCATGCGGCATTCCCTGATGAATTTCTGCCGGGCGTGAATGTTCACCCGAATTTTCCCGATGAATCATGCGCTGAAATCCAGAAATTCTATGATTCGGGATTCCGCTGGATCGGAGAAATCGCAGCTTATGTGATGAATTATAAAAACTACTGTGAAAAAGGCCTGCTGCAAATCATGGATCTGGCTCAGGATCTTGGAATGGTTCTTAATATTCACCCCTCCTCTCTTGAAGATGAAGAAAATATTCTGAAAAATTTTCCGCGCCTGAAACTTCTGGTGGCACATCCCGGATTTCCCTCCATTATGGAAAATTACCAACTGGCTCAAAAATATCCCAATCTGTACTTTGATATTTCCGGCGGCGGTCTGCCCCGTTGGGGAATGCTCAAAAAAGGTATCCAAATGCTGGGTCCTGAAAGAATTCTTTTCGGCAGCGACTTTCCTGTCATCAGTTCCGGAATGTATGTTTCAGGCGTGCTGTTTGAACATCTTACGCAAGAAGAACTGAAAATGGTTTTCAGAGATAACTTCCTGCGCCTGAGCGGTTATAATCTGTAAGGAAATAAACAGGTGATTCTGAAACACTTTTTTCAAATACTTGCATTGAGTTTGCTCATCGTTCCGGTATTTTCCGGATGCAGCAGTCTGCCTGAACACAATTATATCGGCATGACAAAACAGGAAGTTGCAGCTCATCTTGAAAAACACGCGTTTCGTGACCGGTGGCGTGGAAACAAATTCCAAATTGAAGTTCCGCAAAAACAGTGGTACAGCAGAAACTACAAAAATGCTTCCGCAGTTGCCGCTGATAAATTTATGATGTCTGCAAAAAAGTGGCGTTGCGGTTTTTATCCGCAAAGACATTGGATCTTCGGATGGGACGGGATTTTTTCAAAATGGCATTTCGTGACGTTGAAATTCAAAGACGGCCGGGTTGCCGAACAGCACAATTTGAGAAATTATTATTGGGTCTACGGTCATGCCGGGAAATCACCTCATCCGCAATTTCCGTGGAATTTTCATAAAGTCAACGAAAATCTTTACCGTTCAGGACAACCTGATGAGGATGAATTTGAATCGCTTTACACATTTAACAATATCCGCAGTGTATTGAATCTGCGCGAAAGCAGCCGCAGTAAAAAGCATATTTCCGCCATCAACAAAAAATGGAATAACGCCATCACTTTATATGAAATGCCGGTGGATACGGACGAAATTTCGGAAAAAGATCTGTATAAAATTCTGCTTATTCTCCGCGATGCACCCAAGCCGGTATTGATTCACTGTCTGCTCGGGAGCAACCGCACCGGCTGTGCCGTTGCCGCATACCGTATCGTCTTTGAGAATTGGCGTGTCGCTGATGCCGTCAACGAATTTATGGAACCCAAATACGGACATCACAGAATAATTTATCCCCACATACCTGTTCTGCTCCGCCAAATCAACTGGAAGAATTTGAAATCAGCGGTGTTGAATTCCGGAAACACACCAACTACGCAAAAATGTGACAAACGCAACAGATAAATCTTTTTTTTAACCGTCATTTCAGATACGGCATCTTGCGTTCAAAAAAGAGTTTTTTCTCAGATTGCAGAAATTCCCCCTTGAAAAGTTTTATTGCAGGGGTATATTTTCTGACGACATTTTTATCCGGAGAATTTTTATGGAATGGATTGCAGTTATTCTCGCATTGGGATTCGGTATTCTCGCCGGTTGGAAAATTTCTGCAAAAAAAACAGCCGCCCTGACCATCAGGAATGCCGCGCTTGAACAGGAAAACCGCCTTATGCGTGAAGCCTGCGACCGGGATATCGCAGCTGAAAAAGAAAATTCCCGCCGCATGATTGCTGAACAGGAAAAAATCCTGACAGTAAAACTTGACCTTATCAAGGCAGAGTTCCGAACACTTTCAGAACGCATTTTCACTGAAAAAAGTGAAGCCATGCAGAAAAACAACTCCCAACAGATAACGGCTCTATTGACGCCTTTGCGGGAAAAAATGTCTGAATTCCGCAACTCCGTTGAAAACGCCCGTGAAAAAGGCGTGGAGCAATCCGCAAAGCTGACGGAGCAAATCAGCAAAATGATGGAGGAAACACGCCGTATCGGTTCTGAAGCCAATGCCCTTGCCTCCGCCCTCAAAGGAGAACAGAAAACACAAGGCAACTGGGGTGAAATGATTCTTGAAGATCTCCTTACCCGCAGCGGTCTTCAGCGCGATGTTCATTATGAAATTCAGCCGACAATCAGAGATGACGGCGGAAAAACACTCCGTACTGAAGAAAATAAAATGCTCCGTCCCGATGTCATTCTGCACTATCCCGATGGAAAAGATATCATCATTGACAGCAAAGTCAGCCTTACGGCTTATGCCGATTA
>JAZQYS010000209.1:0-6687 GCA_045633645.1 Victivallaceae bacterium
TTTCTTGTCCAACGCCTCGCCGGTATAACTGCAAAACGCAGTCGGGATGCACAAAGTCGCTCCGTTGCCGTGCCGCTTGATAAATGCCGGACTGGTGGGATCCCATGCCGTATATCCCCGGGCTTCAAAAGTGGAACGCAAGCCGCCGGATGGGAAACTGGAGGCATCGGGTTCGCCCATAATCAGATTTTTGCCGGAAAAGCTGAACATTACATGACATTTATCGGGATCAAGGAAAGAGTCGTGTTTTTCTGCCGTACTTCCTGTTAATGGTTGGAACCAGTGCGTGTAACTGGTCGCTCCCCGGCTCAATGCCCATTCCTTCATGCCATGAGCCACATCTCCGGCAATGGCGGGATCAAGCTGCTCATTGTTCTCAATGGTAGCAAGAAGTTTCCGGCAAATATCTTTGGATAAAAACTTTTGCATTGCCTGTGCGTCAAAAACATCTCCGGCATAATCATCCAGCGTTACATTTTCAACGGGTTCCGGTTCTGGTACAATACACCTTGCGATTGCATCAACAGCATGCTTACGACTTGAATTACTCATGATCAAACTCCTTATTGGGTTATTCAGGTTGTCTCTGCCATACATATAGCAAAAATTGTGCCAACTGTATTTCTCTTTAAGCTGAATCAAACTCTTTTCGCCTGAAATTTTTTGAAAAAGAAAAAAAAAGACATGAAAGAGGTATATTTTTATTTACATAAATTGTAAAACTGCTTGAGTGCTTTTTTGCAATTTTTGTAAAAGATGTTTTTGTTTTTGTGCTTGATAGCAGTTGGCACGCTTTTTGCTAATAGAAGTTCAGAGATTTTTTCTTTTTGACCAACGACATAAGGAAATATTTTTATGGCACAACAAATTTTTCATCAGATGCCGCAAGGATTATATCATCCTGAATTTGAGCATGATGCTTGCGGGGTTGGCTTGATCGCCAATCTGAACGGGATCAGCAGTCATAAGACAGTGACGCAGGGAATTGATGTTCTTTGCAGACTGATGCATCGGGGAGCTGCCGGCAGCGATCCGGAAACTGGAGACGGAGCAGGACTTTTGCTTGCTTTGCCAGACGCTTTTTTCAGGAAAGAATTCGGTTCGGTTCTGCCAGCTCCCGGAAGTTACGCAGTTGCAATGATTTTTGGGGGAACCGGAGTTGAACAGGAAATCGAAGAAACTGTAAAAAGCGAAGGTGGAAAAATACTGTTTTGGAGAAATGTCCCTGTAAAACCGGCATTTATAGGAAAATTGGCACGTGAATCCGTGCCTCAAATCAGACAACTCTTCATTGACGGAAGTGTTTTTTCCAATCAAAATGAGTTTGAGCGCAAACTTTTTGTTATGCGCAGGATCATTGAAAAAAAATCTCTTGATCTTTATATCTGCAGCATGTCTTCAAGGACGATTGTTTATAAAGGCTTGCTGATGGCAACACAATTGGAAAATTTCTATCCTGATCTTTCAAATGAAGATTTTACCTCGCATCTGGCAATTGTCCACCAGCGGTACAGTACAAATACATTTCCATCGTGGCAGCTGGCTCATCCCTTCCGTTATCTTGCACATAATGGGGAAATCAATACTCTGCGCGGAAACCTCAATGCATTAAAAATCCGGGAAGGATCACTCGCGTCTCCGCTGTGGGGAGATGATATTAAAAAACTCCTGCCTTTGATCGGAGATGGTTTGAGTGATTCAGCCGCACTGGATAATATGTTTGAGCTTCTGGTCGCTTCCGGCAGAAGTCTTGAACATGCCATGTTGATGCTGCTGCCTCAGGCATGGGGGAATAAATACTATATGGGGCGCGATGTAAGGGGGTTCTTTGAATATCATTCCGCATTGATGGAGCCCTGGGATGGTCCTGCCGCCGTCACATTCACAGATGGAATAAATGCCGGAGCAATTTTGGACCGCAATGGATTACGGCCCGCCCGTTTTACATTATATAAAGACGGCACATTCGTTCTTGCAAGTGAAGCCGGAGTATTGAACATTGACGCCCGGAATGTTTCTCAGCACGGCAGGTTGAAACCGGGGGAAATCATTTTTCTTGATCTGCAAAAACACAGAATTGTTCCGGATTCCGAAATAAAAAACCGTTTGGCAAGAAGTAAGCCGTATCGGCGCTGGGTTGAGGAAAACCGTATCTCGGTACACGGTCTTTTTTCAGAAATGACTCCTTCCGAACCGGGAAAAGATTTGGAGCAAAAACAAAAATTCTTCGGTTACACCAGAGAGGATCTGGATATCATAATAAAAACTATGGCAGAAACAGGGAAAGAACCTGTAGGTTCCATGGGGAATGATGCGGCTCTGGCTGTATTATCAGATAAAACGCAAATGTTGTTTAATTATTTCAAACAGCTTTTCGCACAGGTCACAAATCCCCCCATTGATCCAATCCGGGAAGAATTGGTAATGAGTCTGATGACATATATCGGAAACAAAGGCAATATTCTCACTGAAACACCGGAACATGCCCGTCTGATAAAACTTCCACGACCAATTTTGACGGACGATGAACTTTCACGACTTGAGACAGTAAGTGACGGGGATTATCAATCTGAAACAATTATTTGTTCCTTTCCCTTGGATGGTGACGGCGAGTCATTGAGAAGAGCATTATCTGAAATCGCATCACAAGCTGTCGCAGCTGTTAAAAATGGGAAAAAAATTATTGTTCTCTCTGACCGGGACTTGCCTGCAAATTCTGCAGCAATACCTTCGCTGCTCGCATTGTCTGCTGTCAATCGGGCATTGATAAAAGAAAATTTGAGAAGCGAGACCGGGATTATAATCCAATCCGGTGAAGTTCGCGAAATTATGCACTTTGCATTGTTATTGGGATATGGCGCAACAGCCATAAATCCATATCTGGCATTGCAGACTGTTGCTGCACTTTCACAATTGAAAAAAATATGCTGTGATCCGGTGTCCGCAGCAGAAAACTATATAAAAGCTGTTGATAATGGCTTACTTAAAATCATGTCAAAGCTGGGGATCTCCACATTAAGAAGTTACCGGTCCGCACAAACATTTGAAGCAGTCGGGCTGAGCAAAGAGTTTATAGATGAGTTCCTTCCGGGAACGATCAGCCGTATTGGCGGAATTGGGATCAATGAGATCGCACATGATGCCAATATGCGGGCTCATGCAATCATGAATATGGGACTTTTGGATGATGGAGGGCAATACCAATTCCGCAAAAATGGAGAAGCTCATCTGTGGACGCCGCAATCTCTTGCATATTTCCGGCAGGCAGTTCGGGAGAATAATTATGAGGTGTTTAAGAAGTATTCAGCTCTGATTGATGATCAAGCACAACATCTTTGTACATTACGCGGATTATTTGAATTTGTCCCTCAAAAAAGTATTCCGATCGAAGAGGTGGAAAGTGTCGAAAATATCGTGAAACATTTTGTTTCGGGCGCAATGAGCCTGGGATCATTGAGTCCCGAAGCCCACCAAACGATTGCTCAGGCAATGAATCGTTGCGGAGCAATGAGCAATTCCGGCGAAGGCGGAGAAAACAGAGAACGCTTTGGAACAGAATTCAACAGTGCCATAAAACAAGTAGCCAGCGGGAGATTCGGTGTTACAATCAATTATCTTGCCAATGCCAAAGATATTCAAATAAAAATGGCACAAGGGGCAAAACCGGGAGAAGGCGGACAGTTGCCTGCTCACAAGGTTGACAAATTCGTGGCTGCCATCAGACATTCCACGCAGGGAGTATCCTTGATTTCTCCACCTCCACACCATGATATTTATTCCATTGAGGATCTTGCCCAGCTGATTTACGATTTGCGTAATGCAAATCCGGATGCACGCATTTCGGTAAAATTAGTTTCTGAACCGGGAGTTGGAACTGTTGCTGCCGGTGTTGCCAAAGCTCATGCTGATGTAGTTCTTATTTCCGGACATGATGGAGGAACCGGGGCATCTCCCCTGACAAGTATTAAATATGCCGGATTACCATGGGAACTTGGATTGGCTGAAGCACAGCAGACACTTATCATCAATAATTTGCGTGGAAAAGTAAAACTGCAGCTTGACGGTCAGCTGAAAACTGGACGGGATGTTGTCATCGGGGCATTGCTGGGGGCAGAAGAATTTGGCTTTGCTACAACACTTCTGGTTTGCCTCGGATGTGTAATGATGCGTAAATGTCACAGCAACTGTTGTCCTGTTGGTGTGGCTACACAGGATCCTGAATTGCGTAAGCATTTTTCAGGGAAACCGGAATATATTATAAACTTTTTGCATTTTATTGCTCAAGAGGTCAGAGAACATCTTGCCGCATTGGGGCTTCATTCCTTACAGGAAGCCTGCGGCAGGTGTGATTTATTATCAACCGGCAAAACAGATGCTTTTTCCAAAAAGGGGAATCTCGATTTCACAGAAGTTTTGAAAAGAGCAAATGGTAAAGATGTGCATTTTGATCCTTTATGCGCTCAAAACAAATTACAAAATTATGACCGGAAGCACATTCTGCCATATCTCCGTCTTGATGGTTCAAGTGAAAATCTTGATCTTGAAATTTCCAATGTGGATCGGAGTGCTGGAATTGAATTATCCAATCGTATCGTCAGAAAATTTGGAGAATGCGGTTTGGATGAAGATTCTATTTATTTGCATCTTAAAGGGTGTGCCGGACAAAGTTTTGGTGCTTTTCTTGCTCCCGGCATTACAATGGATCTGCAAGGAGTTGCAAACGATTTCGTTGGGAAGGGCTTGTCAGGTGGAAAAATCATCATACGGCCTCCTGAAAACAGTACGTTTATTCCGGAAGAGAATGTTATTGCCGGTAATGTGATCGGATACGGAGGAACATCCGGAAAAATTTTCATCAATGGGCTTGCCGGTGAGCGTTTTGCAATTCGTAATAGTGGTATGTATTGCGTTGCGGAAGGTGTGGGGGATCACGGATGTGAATATATGACAGGCGGAACAGTCGTGATTTTAGGGAAAGTAGGCGTTAATTTTGCTGCTGGAATGACAGGAGGTTTTGCATACGTTTATGATGAAAACGGACATTTTGATCTGTCGTGCAACATGGATGGAATTGATCTGGAAAGTGTTGAATGCAACTCTGATGCAGAAAAAGAACTTAAAAAATTGATTAAAGAACATCTTGATGCGACTCACAGTCCCAAGGCAAAACATATTTTAGATGAATGGGAATGTCACAGAAGTAAATTTGTCCGTATATACCCGGTCGAATACAGACACGCTTTAGAGAAAAGATTGGAGATGATCTGAAAATGAATAAAAAACTGGAAGTTTATCGTCCTGCAAATGAACGCGTTCAGGATTTTAATGAAGTTGAAAAAGTCTTGACGCAAAATGAATTGCTTGCTCAACTGCAGCGTTGTCATAACTGCGGAATCCCATTTTGTCATGGTTATGGTTGCCCCCTTGGCAATTTGATTCCCGAATTCAATCTTGCAGTTGCCAATAATGATCTGCGATTGGCATGGAATCTTTTAAGCGAAACCAGTTTCTTTCCGGAATTTACCAGTCGCGTGTGTCCGGCATTATGCGAAGGCAGTTGCTGTTGCAATATTGATGGTGACGCTGTCACGATTCGTCAGTGCGAAAAAATGATCATTGAAACAGCTTTTGCCAATAATTGGGTGAAACCGGTTGTGCCGAATGAACGTAACGGAAAAACAGTTGCGATCATTGGAAGCGGTCCATCGGGACTTTATGCAGCAGAAAACTTGAACCGTAAGGGGTATACCGTCACTGTTTTCGAAGCAAACCACCGTCCGGGAGGATTATTACGCTATGGTATTCCTGATTTCAAATTAGAAAAACACATCATTGATCGGCGAATTGATCTTATGGAAAGATCCGGCGTGTCGTTTATTTGTGACACAGTAGTAGGCAAAGATATCTCGGCATCTTACCTGAAGCGTCATTACGATCATCTGATCCTCGCCATTGGTACTGCCCAGGCTCGTGATCTTGCTGTTCCCGGAAGAGATCTGCAAGGTATTTATTTTGCCCTTGACTACCTGCAGGGACAAAACAAAGTAAATTGCGGGGAACTTTCAAAATTGCCGATCGATGCCCACGGCAAAGATGTTTTGATTATCGGCGGTGGAGACACCGGCAGTGATTGCGCCGGGACCGCTGTCAGACAAGGTGCAAAATCTGTAACTCAAATTGAAATTATGCCGCAGCCTCCCGAACAGCGTTCATTATCTACACCATGGCCTCAATGGCCTTACATTTTGCGTACAAGTTCAAGTCATAAGGAAGGATGTCAGCGTTTATGGAGCTTGTCAACGCTTCGTTTTATTGAAAAAAACGGAGCTGTTGGCGGCGTAGAGGTATGTCCTGTAAATTGGAGCTTCTCCAAAGAAGGAAAACCCCTTCGCTTTGAACAGGATCTGCATAACTCAAAAATAATAAAAGCGGATATCGTTCTATTGGCGTTAGGTTTCTGCGGCATAAAGGCGGCTGAAATACTTTCTCAATTGAATATTGATCATAATGAAAGAAAATTACTGCCATATTACAATCAGCTTCAAGTGGTTGCAGTTGGAGATTGTGCCAACGGAGCCTCTCTGGTTGTCAAGGCTATGGCAGATGCACAACAAAAAACCAATTTGTACTGAGAAAGGAGCAAAAAATGAAATTCAGCAAATGGAGTGGTTGTGGGAATGATTTTAT
>JAZQYS010000210.1:0-1238 GCA_045633645.1 Victivallaceae bacterium
TCGGCAAAAGCGGGGTATTTGTTGAGGGAATGATTTATCGGTGTGGGAGGTTTGCTGTTACGCCGTTTCAAAGTTTTGTTGATGGTTGAGGATTTTTTTTAATATAAGGAGTCTGAGTGATGAAAAAAGAATTTCTTCTGATGTTTTTCGCGCTTTTTCTGCCGCTTTGCGGCGCAGAAAAATTTATTCCCGTTGAAAGCACCTCGCCCGGAGATTGGTTTCTGCAATCAATTACCGGCAGCCGTCCGCAGATGGAAAAAATCTTTCTGCAGAAACTGGATAAACTTGATCCTTACGCTGAACGCGCCCGCTGCGCTGAAGCGTATCACAGAACCCTTGAAGAGCGTTTCCACGCCAACCGTATTGAAGATGCCGCCATTGAAAAGGCGTTGAACTGGAAAAAAGGCGACTTCACCTGGCACAATAACAAATTTTATGCCAAACCCGGATGCACATCGTGGATCATTGCTCCTGATGCCTCTTCCACGGGAACTTGCATCGTTCAGAAAAACCGTGATTACAGCGGACAGAATTTGTTGACTTTCCGCCTTTTCCGCGCTTTGCCCGGACGGTTCAAGATTGCCGTCGTCGGCGACTTGTGGAATACCGGCGCCGGTGCCGCTATGAACGAAAAAGGACTTATGATCGTTCAGAATGACGCTTCCAGCCGTTACTGGCACAGTGCCAAAGTCAATGTGGGCTGCACCTTTGTTCTGCGTTACATTGCCGAAAGATGCGCCACTTTGCCGGAGGCTGCGGAAGTTTTGAAAAAATTTCACGACACCGGAATTGTCCGTTCCGCCAGTCTTTATCTGCTGGCAGACCTGAACAGCGGCATGATTCTGGAGGGGACTGCGGTAAAATATGCTTCCGCCGTTTTGAACTCCGGATTTGAAGTGCGCGCCAACAATCTTCTTCTGCCCGGTATGAGAATGATCAGTCGGCGGAATAAAAAATCCTTTCTCAACGGTGCCTCCAGACGGTATGATGCCTCGGAGTTTCTCCGTCAAACGCTTACTGGCAAAGGCAGAATTTCTCCGGCAGACCTCATGAAACTTGCCCGCCTGCGCGATCCGGAGCAGGAAAAAGCCGGTTTCCGTCAAGTCTGCTGCAAATATACCCTTGCCAGTACCATGTTTGTTCCTGACAGAATGTATCCGGAATACTTGAGCGCAACATTTGTTTCCCTCGGACCGACACGGCATACCGTCTTTCTGCCGGTTCCCATGGGAGTTGCT
>JAZQYS010000211.1:0-1693 GCA_045633645.1 Victivallaceae bacterium
TTGAAAAGCAAACCGGTTTTCGCTTTTCTGCAATTTACCGCAGATGATTGCGCAGAAACATTCATCAACGGCAAAAGCGCAGGTACTGCCAACGATTGGAAAATCTGTCAGGTTCTTGATGTGACCAATCTGATCTGCGTCGGCAAAAATACGCTGGCTTTTCACTATATCAATGAAAATTCCTACGGCGGCGTGCTGGCTGAACTTTATCTTCAGTATGCCGACAACTCCAGTCAGCGCATCGTTACAGACAAACTTTTCAAAAGCAGCAGCCTTTTTCAAAAGAACTGGAATTCTATTGATTTTGACACAAAAAACTGGCAGTCCGCCGTTGAACAGGCACCTCCTCCCGCCCGTCCCTGGCGCATAACCTTGCCTTACAGGTATTTTCAAAATCTGCAGAAAGTCACCTCGGCAGCAATTCTTCCTGCGCAAGTTCCCGCCGGTAAAAAAATATGGCTTTCCATCACCGCTCTGGGCAAGGTTCCTGAAAAAGATTTTTGCGCCACAATAACTCTCAAAAAATCCGATGGTCTTGTGTGGAAAGAAAAAATAACGATCAAAAAAGAATATTATGTTCAGCTGAGCCCCAAAAACTTCTCGCTGAAAATTCCGTATGAGACTCCGCTGTATCTGAAACCCGGAAAGTTTACCGTAAGCATTGAAACAGATATGCTTTCTGTTCACGGGGAACAATGGAAAAATTTCAGTATTGAAACAACGGCAGTAAAAACGGACCCCAAATATCCGGTCAAAAACATCTGCCGTGTCGTCAATAAAAACGGCAAACCGCAGCTTGAACTGAACGGCAAACCGTTTTTTGCCTCTTGGCTCGGTGTTCCCCGGCATTTTGTTCCCGAAAAACTTCCCGTTAATGTCGTCACTCTGGGCGTTTCTTTTGAACAATACTGGCCGAAGATTGATTCTCTCAACACCGATGTTTTTGATATCCGCGCAGAAGAGTTGAGAAAACTTTTCCCCGATGCCTACTTCATCATTAATATTCCCTTGAATGTCCCCCATTCATGGTTCCGCTATTATCCTGAAGAAACAGCAAAGAAAGAAAACGGGGAATATGTAACATACGCAAGTCACCCGAACTCTTACTCTTCAGCAACAGCCCTGAAACAATTTGAACAGAATATTGAAAAAACAGTCAAATACCTTGAAAACACACCCTACGCAAACCGGATCATCGGTTACAGAATTTCCGGCGGCTATACCGGAGAATGGCTGGGCTGGGAAGGCGGCAACAGTATTACGGATTTTTCAAATGCAGCCAAACAGGCATACAAACGTTTTTTTAAAACATACTATCCTCAATTTAAAAACGACAGTATTCCCGGCAGAATGGAACGGCAGAATAATGACAACTCTGTACTGTGGGACCAAACCAAATATCACAGGGCGGTCGCCTGGCAGCGTTTTGCCTCAAGACAAATCAATGATTTTCTGATTCCGCTCTGCAAAAAGTTAAAAGCTGCTGCAGGCAAAGATAAAATCACCGGAACCTATTACGGCTACACTTCAACCCTGCACCATACAGGCATTTCCCAATATCGGGCGCACTACGATTTAAAAAGACTGCTTGATTCTGAATCGGTGGATTTTCTGATGTCGCCCAACAGTTACGTTCTGCGAAATCTGGGCGAATTCTGCGGAGAAATGAAACCATTCAGCTCTTTGCAGAATA
>JAZQYS010000212.1:0-14933 GCA_045633645.1 Victivallaceae bacterium
AAAGCCGTGTAGGGGTCGGGGGCGTTGCCCGACCGGCCAGGGGGACTGGCTGTCCCCCTGACACCCCCCCGAATGCCCGTGGGTATTTCCCGGTGAAAAAAAGCTTGGCAAAAAAAGCCGTGTAGCGGTCGGGGGCGTTGCCCGACCGGTCAGGGGGACTGGCTGTCCCCCTGACAACCCCCGGAATGCCCGGCGGTAATTCCAAGTGAAAAAAAGCTTGGCAAAAAAAGCTAAGTAGCGGTTGCGACGTTGCTGCAACCGGGCAAGGGGAGTGCCCCTTGACAACCCCCCACAGACTTGCCCGTGGGCACGGCGGCTGACTCTTAAAGAGTCTCGCCGCCGGATTTTTTTTTGGTTTAATCTGCCCGTTGCATACCCCAACGGCAACTCTTCACCCGAGCCAAACCAGACTGCGGAAAAGCAAACCCACGGGGTATATCGTGACGCCCCATACACCGTTACCCTCTGTTAACCACCGTTAACCACCGTTTTGCAAGCGTCACGCCACCGCGACAAGCATACCGCCGTTGCTATCAAGCTGCCTTGCATACCCCAATAGCAACTCTTCGCCCGAGCCAAACCAGACTGCGGAAAAGCAAACCCACGGGGTATATCGTGACGCCCCATACACCGTTACCCTCTGTTAACCACCGTTACCCACCGTTTTGCAAGCGTCACGCCACCGCGACAAGCATACCGCCGTTGCTATCAAGTTGCCTTGCATACCCCTACGGCAACTCTTGCACCCGAGCCAAACCAGACTGCGGCAGGCAAACCCACGGGGTATATCGTGACGCACCCATACCCCTCTCATAATTCTCATAATTCTCATAATTCTCATGCAAGCGTCACGCCCCCGCGTCACGCATACCACCGCAGCCATTAAGCAAAAAAGGCTGTCCGTTTTATCCGGACAGCCTGTAAAATTATGCAATGTCTGTTTATCTTTCAACCAGATAAACTCCTGAACACAAAACTTTGCCGTTATCGCGTTTCAGAGAAAGCCAGATTTGATACTTGGCTCCTTTGACAGCTTTATCGCCAACTCTGAAAATCAAAACCCAACGTCCGCCGAAAAGCGTATCATCCGCTTCAAGAGATGACGGCGTTTTGTTGAGACAAATCAGATGATATTTTCCGTCAACAGGAACTTCATTTGCCGCAAGACGGCGGGTGTATCCGTATTTTTTGCGAACTCTTCCGTAAATGCCCATGTTGAATTTGGCTTTGCCATCCCAGATTTCAGGAATGGCAACACCGGAAACAGAAGCAGCATCTTTGACGGCAAATTTGCCCGCAGGATTGAAAATAATGACATTTTTCGCTCCGGCAAACTCTGTCGGCAAATCGGCTTTCAACAGATCTTTTTTCAGATTTGCCGGAAGATTTTCAGCGGGAACAATCAGGATACGATCACAGTAAAGTGTTTCTTTATCAGCTTTGAGAGAAACAAAGAAATACCACTTCTGTTTCATGGTGGAAGTATCATCCAACAGAATGCACCGCGTTCCGACGTTGAAGTTGAGCCACCAGCTGCCGCCGTTGAGAACAGTGTCGCGGGTAATGGTGCGCGGCGTTTTGCTCAGCAGATACCAGTTGAAGCTGCCCTGTTTCACATCGCTGTAATTAAAAGCTCTGGAAACCAACTGTCTTTTTGCCTGTCTGTCATAAAGTCCCATATTGAACTTTTTGCCGACGGGGAAGTTTTCTTTGAAAGCACGGTTGAGATTGGCTCCTGCGCAATTAACGATGGTTTTTCCCTTTTCGGGCGTTTCCATAACAATCGTCTTTTTGAGCGAAACAAATTCCGCAGGCAGGGGCAGAACTTTTCCGCGTGAAGTCATGTTCTTGCTCCAGGCGTCAAAACCTTTCCAATTGATTTTGACTTTGCGGACTTTGCCAAGTTCTGTCAGCATATCACGCATACGTTTAAGACGCATAGGCGTTTGATCATCCAGTTTGGTAACAATCGTGCTGTCCAATCCGAGACGGAGCAGACGGGTGCGGAAAGCGTAAATGCCGGTTGCGACCTTTTCTGCCTCATCCATCATTTTATCCCAGGCAAGGAGATTTTTGCTGTTGAGGAAATCAGAATCCATGCTGCGGTAATTCCATTTGCCGCCGCGTTTGACGAAATCACGCATGGCTGAAGCAAGAGAATCGTGATACTTTTTAACGGCTTTTGCGGCAGGTCCGTAGTAGGCAAAGATGTATTTATCCGCCAGTTTATCCGCATCAAGGGCGGGATTCTGGAAGAGTTTGAGCATGACATACGCTTGAAGTTCAGAGAAGTTTGTGCCATACTGAATACCGCCGGAATCATGTTCAAAATAAGATCCTTCAATTTTTTCTTTTGCCATGGTGCGGATATCTCCCGCCAGGCGGTCCAGCATGAAGTTGGGCGTTTCAATAAAGAATTTGTCGCGGTCACGGTTGTAGGGACAGGGATAATGCCAAACCAGAATATTGCGGGTGATTTTTGCCCATCCTGTGAAATCTTTGTAATCGGTGCGGTCAAACTTGTTGGACTCCCAGGAACGGGCATAGTCTCCGTTGATCGGCGCAAAAATCAGCTGCAGATTTTTGGGCCAGTTCAATTTGATATTGGGCGGCGTCTGAGTCAGACTGCGCTGATAAGCGGTCGTGCGGAAAGGAATATGGGGATATTTCCGTGCAATTTCAATCGTGAAATCATACAGCGGTCCGCCTTTGGTTCCGTATTTTTTCTCAAGAGCAACGCAGTTTTTGCAGTAGCAGAGTCTTGTGGCAATATCGTTGGCACTGATTTGGATAACGCCCTCAATACCGGTACGTTTTTTCTCTGCTTCATAAAACAGAACGGCGTTCTTGGTCAACTCTTTACGCAATGCGGGGTTGGAAAGACACAAGTGCCAGTTGGGAACTCTTTTGCCGTTGGCGTCAAGAGAGAAGTACTCGGGATGTTCCTTGAAGTACTGCTTGTTTCTGAGAAAAGGCAAAGCGGCATTGTGACTGATCCAACTGCTCTGCTTTTTAAGTCCGGAGGGGATGAGCATTGAAAAGGAGTGTTCTCCGACAAAGGTTTCAAAACGGGTGACGATACCCGGATTTTTTCCGGGATAGCGCGGTTGAGTAATTCCGTGGAGCAGAATATTCTGACGGTTGCGGTAAAATGCAAGCGTCATAGTCTCTTTATCCGCATAGAACCAGTTCATGATCGCCCGGGCGGGGAAAGCGTAACGGGTCGTCTTTTTCATCTCGTTGAGCAAAAGAGTTTTCTGCTGAGGAATATACAATTCTCCGTGTGCGTTGAAAAAGATACAGCCGAACTGATTTTCAATCAATTCATAGACTGCCCAGATTGTTCCGTGCAGTCCGCCGCCGTAGAGGTGAAGATTTTTACCGCGCGTTTCAATCACATTAACCTGATCGGCAAGAGTTTTACTTTTGGCGTCTCCGATAAAAATGGCAGGCGTTTGGGCAGTATTGACGATTTGAAAATCTGCGCCGGAAATCTTTTTGAGGAAAAACTGCAGTTCTTTTGCGGCAAACTTATCAACCTCTGTCGCTTTGGCGGGAACGACGATTTTGTATGCTGTTTTGCCGTTTTCAGCCAAACGCAGCGGCGCAGCAGAAAGAAGTGCCGCAGCACAAATGAGAGTAGAAATAAATATTTTACGCATAGATAAAGTCCTTTTTATCTGAGACCTGAACCATTGAATTTAATAAGGTTATAACCTTTGTCAACGTAATGAAAGGTGAATCCGCCTTTTTCGGTGGAACTTCCGTTTTTCTTGTATTCGGCAAACCATGTGGAATAAAGATCGCTCCAGTGACCGATGCTTCCGGCGTGTCCATCAAGAAAAGTCATATTGGCAAAATTATTGTGCGCCGCGTAGACACCTTTGTCATAGGTTCCGCCGTGGATATAAACCCAGGAGTTCTGCAATCTCGTCGCCAGAGTAACAGAGTCAGCATAAATCATGAACTTTGTCGGATAGCTGATCCTCTTGCTCGGCATCATGTATTCAGTTGTAGTGTGTTTTTCACCGATACCGCCGGGAATGTTGGTCCGCCAACGGGTGGTGTAGGTGTTGTAGGCATTATTAGCAGTGCTTGTTGTTACAAATTTACCGGGGGCAATTGTCGGACAGGCGACAAAATCAGCGGGTTTGTTATAAACGCCCTTATTGATGAACCAGCCGGCATACTGTCCGTTTCCGTCATGCAGAAAATGCCAGCCGTCATAGTTGTCGATGTAAAACTGGGCAAAAGTTCCCAGTTGTTTCATGTTGCTCAAACAGCTGGCGGCACGTCCGCGTTCACGCGCCTGCTGCAATGCCGGCATCAGCATCGCCGCAAGAATCGCAATGATGGCGATGACGACCAAGAGTTCAATCAGCGTGAAGAAATGCGTTCTTTTTGAATGGTGTTTTCTCATCGTTTTTTCTCCTTGATTTTTATGGGTAAATTAAAATTCAATTGTTGTGGTACCATGATAAATTTCAGAAACGCTGATTTCCTGACGGTCTGCGTTCCAGGTAAAGGGAACATCTTTTCCGCCGGAAACGACCCGCTGCGGAGACGTTTTGACGGCAAAAACAGCACGCCATTGTCTGACACGGCTCTCTGCGTGAGGAGAAACTGTCAGGGTAACGGATTTGTCGTTTCCGATCAAAGTGATTTCTGACAAAGCGTATTTTCCCTGTTTGTAATCAAAGGAAATACCGTCATCTTCGTAATAATCAAAACGACTTTTTTCCTCAGACGGGTAACAGTAAAGTTCAACTTCATCAACTTCACGCTCAGAACGGTACTGCATAACAGGTCCCATCGGAATAATCGCACCTTTCCGGATAAACAATCCGCCGCCCCGGTTTTCAGGAGTTTTAACAACAGCAGTGGATTTGCCGCCAAAATACGTTCCCTGCCAGTAGTCTTTCCATTCTCCTTCAGGAAAATAAACTTCATCGGTAAAGGAGCTGACCAACAGAGAAGAGCCAAGCAGATGTTCATGCTTTAAAGTGCGGCATACTAAATCACTCTGAAACTCAAGCGCAGGCGGCAAAAGAAGCGGAACACCCTCTTGCGTGGTCTTGAACATGCAGGAATACAAATAGGGAATAAGTCTTGATCTTAATGAAGAATAAAAACGGTGCATTTCAATAAGTTCATTTCCCCACAGCCAGGGCATTTTCCACGAGGAATAATTGTTGATTTGACTTAACGGCAGCAAGTAACCGAAGTGGATACCCTCTTTTTTGTTTGCATCCATATCAACGGTGGTAAGTCCGTGTCCGGCAAAGCAGGTGTTGAATATGCCGCACAAGGTGGAAAGTCCGCCGCCGGTGTCCCCTGTCCAGGTCGCCGCCCATTTCTGGAAAGTCGTCCAGCCGCAGGGATTGAAAATAAAGGGGCGGCGATTGGTGTGTTGCGCAAATCCCTCACTCATCTGCCGCATGAGCATTAACGGATAAAAATTGTGGCACTCAGCATCAGTCATACCGTTTCCGTAAAGCCTGCCCGGGTGATTATTCACTTGATCAGAAGCGTCGGTTTTGAAGAAGTCTGCACCCCAATCAACAAAACTTTTCAGGTGTTCAAACCAGGGTTCTTCAGGAATGGTGATTTTGTCGTCATAACAATCACGTCCCAGATGTTCATCAAACTCCTCATTGTCGGTGATAACTTCACTTTTTTCTATTTTGAAATCTTTTGAAAGACGGCGTTCCTCTTCGTAAGTCAAGTCATAATTGTCGCACAGCCACAATTCAAAGTGATAGCCCATACCGTATTTGATGGCATCAATAAAAGTACGTTTGCGGAACTTGAAAGGCTCCAGCATCAGCGGAAATCTGACCGGGTCCCATTTCTTTTTAGTGGAGTAATCATAAGTTGTTTCCATCCAGCCGGGTTCCAAACCGATAACGTCGCAGGGAATTTTGTGTTCACGGTAACGGTAAGCATCCTCAACGGCATCTTTGGCGTTGCTTATATTGTTGCAGATGTGCCACAATCCGAAACTCCAGACCGGCGGCAGCGCAGGTCGTCCGGTAACGGAAGTATAAACTTTGAGCAATTCTTTAAAGTTTTTTCCCTGAAACAGATAAAGATCAATAATTCCGCTGCCGTCTGAGAAAGACACGGTATTCTTCTTTGCCGAATCCATATCAAAAATGCTCTTATGTGTGGAGTTGAGCAAAAGTCCGTATCCGGCAGTTGACATGAAAAACGGTACGCAGATATAGCTTTTGACATTCTGCACCCAGCAGGAAATTTTTTCTCCCCGATGAAAGAATCGTTCACGGCTGACGTCACCGAATCCGGCAAAGTCTTCATCAGAAGAAACAGCAAAAGCAGCCGAAGCACATTTTTCAGAAAAGGAAAGAGCCGTCTGTTTGAACAGAGACTTTCCATCTGCATCAGTCAACTCAAAAAATGCCTGCTTTTTATCAAACAGCAAAGAACCTTTAGAGCTTTCTATGGTAAGATAATCGGCATTGTTTTCAAATGCAACAGGATTTTCTTCCGGCACATTTTCAAGATAGCCGTATTTATCCAGTGCGGAAAGCTGCTTTTCCCTGCCGGCAGGAGTTATGCGAAGATGAAATATCCCCCCTTTCAGCAGAGAAACAGACACCGTCCGTTCCTGAAAGCATGTAAAATCAAATCTCATAACGTGTATTTTCCATATTGTTTATTGAATGACCTCAGAGTAATAAACCGGTTTATACCCGTTTTCAGTCAACATCCGGCAAACGGCGTCAACGCCTGCAAAATATTCGGGAATATAACTGCGGTAATGCGTGTAGGCGTACTGCTCATGAGAACCGATCAGAAACTTCTGCTGTCCGTCAGCAATCTTTTCAGAAACAGTTTCCTGCATTTTGGCGATATCCGACCAGTAGAGATTGAGAAACATATCCACCGGCATTTCAATCTGATCAAATTCAGGATTGTAAGAATAACTTTCCGCCTGCCGTACTGCATAAAGTTTCATCCCCTTACTGCGCAGAAAATGCCTGCCACAAGGCAATGCGTCAAAGAAATGAACAATCACAGGCGCAATCAGCGTTTTTTCTCCGGCAATACGGGACATCTCATTTTCCCAGAGAGCATAATGCTCTTCAAGTTTTTCCGGGTGCGCTTCTTTGTAGGGACGGTTGGGCTTTTCGCTGTCGGCGTGAAAAGCCAATCTCAGCCAATGGGCATTATCCTCAAACTCGGAACGGTATTTTTCAGGGAAGCAGGAAAGGTCAAAATCCGGCTCATGAAAATTATGTCTGAAACAGTTGAGCGTAAAAACCGTGCCGTACTTTTCATGAATATTTTTCAAATTATCCAGATAGAAGTGTTCAAAAATCGATGAACACTTCTTTCTGAAAATATCCGTAAAAAAGAAAATGTTGTCATCAATGAAAAAATTATACATTTTTCCGTCGGGCAATGTCAACATTTAAAATTCTCCGTTGATTTATTACTTGAAAAGTTCGGGCAGAATCTTCCACGCCATCTTGGGACGGCGATATTCGTCCAGCAATCCCTTGTTGTTGAATCCGCGCGGACGCATGACCATATAATCCGTTCCCGTATAGGTATTGCAGTTGCAGAAAAGCCAGAGCATGACGCCGGACCACTCAGGATTGTTGCGGATGGACTCAACCACCTGTTTGATATACGCCGCCTGATAGTCCTCTGACCACGGTGCGCCGCTGTGATCACCGCAGATGGCGGCGGCGCCGATCTCGCTGACAAATTTGGGCTTGCCTGAAACGATTTTTGCGAAATTATCCAGTTTTTCCGGAATTTCATCCAATTTTTCAGTGCCGTACCAACCGGGATAAACATTCATTGAAACAACATCAACCAGTTCGTGACAGATATCTCTTGCCGGACGGTTGGTCGCAAAACTTGCCGGACGCGTGGGATCCTCTTCGTGACAGACAGCCATGTAACGTTTGATGACGTTGTATGCCTCCTGCGTATCGCTTGCGCACTCATTCAAAAATCCGTGGATGATAAGTGACGGATGATTGATTGAATTACGGATCGTCAGGCGCAGCTGTTCTTCAAGCGTATCCACAAAGCGGTCATCGGTCAAGTCAACAACTTTATTGCCCCAGGCAAGGGGTTCCTCCCAAACCATGATACCCAGTCTATCGCACATTTCAAAGAAAAATTTTCTCTGCGGATAGTGACTGCCGCGGATAAAGTTGCAACCCGCCGCCTTGAGCATACGCAAATCATTGGCAATCAGAGATTCGGGCGTTGCAGGTCCGAATTCCGGATGACTTTCGTGACGGTTGACACCGAGGATTTTGATTGCTTTTCCGTTCAACAGCAAACGTTCACCGCTCCAATTGAGAGTACGGATACCGAAAGTAACTTCTTTTTCGTTGACTTTGATGGTATGCAGATCAGGGCTTTCAGGACTCCAGAGTTTGAAGTCAGGCACATTCAAACGGAAACACGGGGTATTTTCTTTTTTGCAGAAAAACTTGCCGTCAAAAGAAATTTCAAGTTCCGGAGCAGAGGTTTCAACAATAACTTCAATTTCGCCTGTGGTATGATCCTGCGGCAGAACGACCAGTTTTTTAATTTCGTTTTCTTTTATTTCTTCAAGCGTCACATGGTCAAAGATACCGCCGAATCCGTAGAAGTCGTAAAATTCTCTGAAAAGCGGATGTCCTTCAAGGACGTTGTCAACCGCAATAATCAGTTCGTGTTCTCCGGGGGAGGAGACAAATTCAACTTTAAGCGGAGACCAGGCAAGGTAACTTTCGGCAAGCTCTTTTCCATCCCAGAAAACTTTTGCGTGAAGTCCGAAAGAGCCGATTTCAAGGCGCAGATTTCCCGCAGCATTGACTTTGCGGCGGTAAAAAGCGTAACCGCGGCGGTTGAATTTCTGCTGCATGTTGTCAAAGCAGTCGGGAACAAAAGAAAAATCATTGTAAACGGGAGAAGCGGTATTGTTTTCGCTCCAGGCAAAATCCCAAATTCCATCAAGAATCATTTTAAAATCTCCTCAGGCAGTTCAATCATATAAGTTCCGCGGAACTTTTCGTGGAATGAGTCAAAAGAAATACGTTTACCGTCCTGCGACCAGCGCGGGTGAAGATCGCAGCGGGTACAGAACAGAATATCCGGAGAAAAATACCGTCCGAGACTGTAACGGATATCTTTCTCTTCATTGTAAACAACCAGTTCACGGCAGCCGTCCGCTTCGGTGTAAGAGTCGGTCAGCAGCAGTTTTTTATCGGGAGAAAACGAACAGTGTCCGTTGGCAGGCAGTCTGTCGCGCGCAAAAATGCGGGGAGAATTTTCTCCGACTTTGTAAATGCGGTACTGGTCTCCGCCGTTGGGCAGACGGGAGTAGACGATCAGTTCATCATTGTTTTTCCAGGTGTAGTGCGACGCATGGAAATCAATCGGCAGTTTCCATAAGTCTGAGCCGTCAATATTGCAGGTGAACATGCGTGTCACATAACTTTTCACCCCGCGCCCCCAGGGACCGTAGACGCGGAAACGGTGCAGAAAAGCAACTCTTTTTCCATCGGGACTGATGGTCAAATGATTGACCCAGTTCACATTGCAGTCTGCTCCCGGCGCATAGAAGTCATCAACCAGCTGTTTCAAAGAAACGATCAATTTGCTTTCGCCGGACTTCAAATCAATCAGAAACACGCCGTCATCATCGGGAAAAGCGTGCAGCATGGAAGGATCGTTTCCGCCGGGATAACCGTAACCGGGACGCTCAACATCCAAACGTGAAAAATTCAGAGACAGCGCATAGCGTCTGTCCGCAGAAAGTGTATACACCGGACGGGAATATGTTCTGCCGTCGGACAGACGGGCAACGAAGTGATCGTCTTCAATATCGTTCCAGATGAGCGTATCATCGTCAAAAAATTCCAACATGGAACCCTGCTGCCAGCACCAGGAAAAGGTTTCTGCGACTTTATCAAATCTGCCGTTGCGGAGAATGCCGATTTCAGCCTTGTCGCCGAAACGGGGGTGTTTCCCGGCAAAATCAACTTTATGAACGGGGTGTTCTCCTTTGGCGTTCCATGGAAACTTGTCAAAGTAACCGTAAAAATAATGTGCATCCTGCGGCGTGAGCCGCTTTTCCAGACCTTGAAACTTAACATCCATAAAAAGAATCCTTTTTTGAGTTGCCAACAGATAATATAGTCAAAAAAAGTCAATGGGCAATACCTGCAACAAGTAAATTTGTAACAAAATCAGGATTTTTTGCAACTTTACCGTCTTTTGACCGTTTTTCAGCCTTTGCATTTTGCTTTAAAGCAACTTATATTAAGTATCAGGTGATATTAAAAAGGACGGAAAATCCGCAAAAAAATGAAACGATACAGACATTTTGTAATGGCTCCGCGCTATCTTGCAACCGGCTTTTTTGTACGGGGAACGGGACACTTTATCATTACTGAAAAAGAGTTGGTAAAACTTGCACATTACGGAGAAATTTTCTGGTGCGCCAGAGGAAACGGAACTGTTTCTTATCAGGGAAAAAAATATCATTTTTCTCCGGGAAATGTCTTTTATTTTCCGCCCGGTTCGTGCCACGATTTCACGCCGTCCGAAAGCGGCTGCGATTACTACTGGCTCTCTGTTGAGGGCGAAAATGCGGGCGTTCTGTTCGATTCTCTGGGATTGATTCCGGGAATCTCTGAATCCGGAACCTGCCCTGAAGCTCTGTTTGAACAGCTTTCAGTCTGTCTGCGCAACAGCATCCGCGAATCCCAGCTCAAAGCACTGAGTATCGCCTTTGAAATACTGACGCTTGCCGTTTCTCCGAGCGGAGAAAAAACGTCGGCAATGGAGCCGATCAAAGAGTATGTTGATCAACACTTCTGCGATCCGGAAACAGATATCAACGGCATTGCCCGGCATTTTTCAATGCACCGTGTTCAGCTGAGCAGAAAGTTCCGCACCCGCTACGGCGTTGCGCCCGGGGAATATCTCACCTCTCTGCGGATACAAAAAGGCATTGCTCTGCTGACCTCAACGGAACTTGCCGTCAAAGAAATCGCAGAGCAATGCGGTTTTTCAAGTGCGGACTATTTTACCAAATCCATCCGCAAAGCCATCGGAATCCCGCCGGGGGCAGTCCGCAACGGACACAAATAATTTACGGATTCACCTTATTGACATAAGTGATGATATCCTCAAACGCCTCCAGCTGGATGGGACGGGTGAGATTGTAGAAAAATCCGTGTTCAGCGTATTTGTAAACTTTCATCTCAGAGGGGATACCCCACTGCAAGTGTTTTTCAAGCAGAACTTCATTGTATTCGCGCGGGAAAAGTCCCTCGTTATCCGCCTCCATGAAAAACAGCGGCGGATTGTCTTTGCGGATGAGTCTGTCAAGAGAAAGATTGCGGTACTTTTCGGGGAACTCCTCAAAACTGCCGCCGGCGGCGCGCTCCATCATGCCCCACATGGCGGGGTAAACCTCTTTCCAGGGTTCAAAAAAGGCGGGCGTGGACTGCAGCAGTCCGCAGACGGGTTTCACCCAATTATTTTCAAGTTTGCACTCTTCCTGACACTCGCCGGGTTCTCCGCAGACAAGCAGAGAAGCCAGATGCGCTCCGGCAGAAGTCCCGAAAACCGCAATATCAAGAGGCAGATTTCTCTTTTTCAGGACAGAAACAAATCCATCGTAACACTCGCGGCAGTCCTTGAGCTGATCCACCGCAGACAGTGTCGTCTTTCCGGTTGCGGGAATCAGACGGTAACTTGCAGAACCGCAGATAAATCCGCGTTTGCAGTAAGCCTGCATAATCAAATGGTATCCCTCTTTTGTACCGCTGGTCCAGCCGCCGCCGTGAATGAAAAACAGTGCGGTTTTCTGCGTGATTTTTTCCGGAACAAACACGTCAAAAGTGCGGTTGAGCGTAATATCATCATCCAGATAATAACCGGTATATTCAAACATTTTTAAAAATCCTTTCAGCCGTTGATCTTTTTGACAAAGTTGAAAATATCTTCAAACGCCTCGTGCTGAATGGGACGTGAAAGATCATAGAAAAATCCGTGTTCAGCATACTGATACACTTTCATCTGAGAAGGAATACCCCACTGCAAGTGTTTTTCAAGCAGAACTTTGTTGTAGTGTCCCGGGAACAGTCCCTCGTTTTCGGCTTCCATGAAAAACAGCGGCGGATTGTCTTTGCGGATATAGTTTTCAAGAGAAAGGCGGCGGTAATTTTCAGGCACTTCTTCGTAAGTGCCGCCTGCGGCGCGCTCCATCATGCCCCACATGGCAGGATACGTTTCAGGCCAGGGGACAAAACTTGCGGGAGTAGCCTGCACCATACCGCAGACAGGCTGGATCCAGTCATTCTTCAATGCGGGCTTATCGCCGCACTCTCCCGGCAGGGCGCAGACAAGCAAAGATGCCAAATGCGCGCCGGCAGAACTGCCGAATGCGGCAATTTCAGGAACGATATTCTTTTCTTTTAAAATGGAAACAAAAGCATCGTAACTTTCGCGGACATCCGCCAGCTGATCAATCGCCGTTCTTTTGCACGGTGTCATGGGCAGCAGACGGTAATCGGTTGAAGCACAGATAAATCCCCTCTCGCAATAGGCCTGCATAATTTCGTGAAAGCGATCTCTTCCGCCATTGGTCCAGCCGCCGCCGTGAACAAAAAACAATGCGGTTTTCTGAGTTACTTTTTCTGGCATGAACACATCAAGGACACGCCCGCGGACAAGTTTATCATCAAGATAATAAGTTGTGAATGAAAACATCTTTTTTTCCTTACAAGTTAAGAGCTCTGACAACTGCCAAAGCATCGATTAAAGACATATTGGTATGATATCCCGGGTCGGCATCCGGTGTTGCGGGGATAACGGCAACCGCCTCTCCTTTGCTGTTGCGGGTCTGGACAGCCATCTGAAAAATATCATAACGCACATATTTTCCGAAAAAGGCATCCAGGCACTTTTTCATCATATCCACACATCTCTTATCTGCCGTGAACTTATAACAGAAAGCCGCGGCGCGGATAGTTTCAGGCAGACTCCACCAGGGCATATCGGTATTGACTTCTTTGCGGGATTTCAGGTCAAAACTCTTGATAACGCCGCCGGGAACGGGAGCAAAACCGATTTCAAAAAGGTGAGCCAGCAAATCGGCATAAAATTTGCGGCAGCGGGCTGCTTCTTTTTTCCCTGCAGGGAGCTTGAAAGAGAGGAGATTTTTGAGAGACAGTCCCACAAACTCCAGTCCGTGCCCGGGATCACAGATGATTTTGCCGTTATCTGAATAGGGGGCAAATTCCGTATCAACGGCTTCCCAGAAGTCATACTTTTGAAAGTTATCCTTGTTTTCAAAAGCAAAGTAACGTTCAAAAAGCCGTTTCAGCAACCCTTTGCCTCTGCGCTCCCAGCAGGAAATATCTTCATCACACGCCATACCCAGAGCCGTTCCGGAGAGAGCGATCATTTTGGGTCCCTGCAATAACTTTCCGGGCGTAAAGAGGACAGGATTGGCGGGGTCAAACATCTGCTGATCGGTTGCAAAACGCTCTGCAAGAATGTCACGGATGACTCTTTTTAAATACGCTTTTCCGCGGTTGAAATATTTTTCATTTTTCAAAACGGCTCCTGCTGCCATCAGTCCTTTGGAATAAAAGAGGTCACTGTAATTGGATTCGGCAGGGATATTTTCCAATATCTGCGGATTGCCTTCTTTATCCATTTTAAGAAAATTGCCCTCAGTATCCATCATAAAAAAGAGCCTGCCGTGATTTTTACGGCGGCATTTTTCCATGTTGGCAGCAACTTCAGCAAGGATTTTTCGGAGTTTCTGCGCCCGCACACGGTCTTTTTTTTCCTCAAAATAAATAATATGTTTGGCAAGAGACTCCATTGCCCTGCCCTGAATCCAGCAGAAGATGATATTTTTCTGTTTATACCATGCGTCATCAACGGAAAAGTCCTTTCCGGTCATCAAATCCAGTTTGGTATCGATGAAGTGATAAGTTTTATCCGCTTCATAACGGCGGATGATCTCATCCATTGAAGCACTTATCAAACTCTCTATTTTTTCAGCATAAGACATTTTTGATATCCTTGATAGGTTGACATGCATTTTCTCTAATGTACCACACTCGGAAAAAATTACAATCCGTTTTTTCACGAACTTTGAAAATAGAATCCAGTACACTTGATTTTAAGAGGCTGCAACAGTATATTATGCCATTTCAAAACCAAGTAAAAAAAGGAGTTTTACTTTTATGGAATACAATTGCAAATTCACCCCCTCCGGCTGGAATCAGGAAGATTGGCTGCTTGTCCGCAGTCCCCGCTGGGAGGCGCACAGCTCCTGGAGACAGGAAGCTGATTTCATCGCCAACAACTTTCCCGACGACCTCACCGCCGAAGATACCCAGATGGGACGCGACCGTACCGGAGAAACCTATTTAAGTATGCTCTATAAAAAGCCTGTCACCGGCAGTATCCGAGTTGAAACGACCTGTCTTTTTGAAGAACGCATGGCGCCTTTGATTGTTTTTTCAAGAGAACTTACGCCGGTACATCATGAACACCTTGAAGTCGTGCTGTACGACCGCGGCATCAATCTCTGGCACCACTTCTTCAAAGACGGAAAACCCTCATGGAAACTCATCGGATTTCAGGATATCGCCCTTGAAGCCAATAAGCCCCATCACCTCGTGGCTGAAATCCGCTCAACCATCAAAGGGAAATTCCTCTATATGGGCGTGGATACCCCCACTTTCGGAACCCGTCTTGCCGAAGACTGGCCCGAAACCTGCTACGCCGGTATCACCGCCTGCGAGGGACGCAACCGCTTCTTTGACTTTGCAATAAGTCCTGTCGTTCCCCTCGAAGTTATGAAAGAACGCATCTCCGATTGATTAACCGGGGGGAGGCGAAAAACTTTTTTTCCCGTGAAAAAAAGTTTT